>NZ_CEXQWX010000073.1:0-29015 GCF_982718395.1 Carboxylicivirga sp. | reverse complement strand
GGGCCCTGGATATTTTGGGGCGTTCTTACAATTGGACAAATGAATATGTTGGGATTGATGAGAACACCTTTATATCGAGGTTTGTAAATGGTGAAAAAACGGCGCTTATCCTTGAAGTAAAGGATGCCGGGACGCAGTTTATGGAGCAAACGGTGCCGGAATATGTTGACCTTTACTATCATTGGGATGAGGTCAATCAAGCGGATTATGATTTATTAATAACCGTAAGTCCGTTTATCAGGGAGAGTAATCGACCGACCCTTTTTCTGCGTCCGAGATGCCTGGTATTAGGTTCTGGTTCACAAAAAGAACTGGATGCTGAATGCTACACTAATGCCATTGAAAATAAACTGATAGAGAATGGATTAAGTCCATTGTCGGTAAAATCGCTTCATTCAGTAGATCTTAAAAAAGAAGAGCATGCCTTTATAGCGTATTCTGAGTCGCGTAATATTCCATTTACAACCTACAGTGCAGAGGATTTAAATTGTGTAGCGGATAATTTAAATGTATCAGAAGCTGCACTAACAGCTACAGGCGCTCAGAATGTGTCAGAAGCCTCTGCTTTGGTTGCTTCAGGAAATCATCAATTACTGCTGGCAAAGCAAAAAGGCTGTGATGAGAATGGTAAACATTTCACCCTGGCAGTCGCCATGAGACTCGCATACGAGCGTCAGGGTATGATCTACATTGTAGGAGCAGGCCCAGGAGATCCTGAATTGGTATCTGTCAAAGGGAAACGACTCTTGCAGTCTGCGGATCTGATATTGTATGCAGGTAGTTTGGTGCCTGAGCAATTAACCCATTATGCCAGGGAAGGTTGTGTGGTTCGTAATTCGGCACAGATGGATCTGGAAGAGCAGTTCGATACCATGAAGACGGCCTATGACAAAGGTGGATTAGTCGTCCGCTTACATACGGGTGATCCGTGTATTTATGGCGCCATTCAGGAGCAGATGAATTTCTTCGACAAGCACAATATGCCCTACGATATTATCCCGGGTATCTCATCTTTTCAGGCAGCTGCAGCTCGATTGAAGTCGCAATTCACCATTCCTGAGCGTATTCAAACCATCATCCTGACACGAGGTGAGGGGCGCACCCCGATGCCTCCCAAAGAGAAGTTATCGGAATTGGCAAAGTTCCAGAGTACCATCTGCTTATTTCTTAGTGTTAGCCTGATTGATGAAATGCAACGTCAGTTATTGGAAGGTTATGCTCCTGAAACACCTGTGGCTATTTGCTATAAGCTCACCTGGAAAGAGGAAAAAATCTGGCGTGGGCAACTGAAAGATTTGGCGAAGATTGTAAAAGAAAATAACCTGACACTGACCGTAATGATTGTGGTGGGTGATGCCATTGACAACCGCGATAACCGTTCAAAACTTTACGATCGAAAGTTCACCCATTTATTCCGTAGTGGTAAGGATGACTAAACAGGCCAACATATTACTCTTTGGCGGGACTACAGAAGGGAAAGCCACAGCCAATTGGTTGAATGATATGGGATTTACCTATTATTATTCGACCAAGACACCAACGTCTTTTCGTGTGCACAAGGGCTCTGAAAAGATGGAGCAAGCTATGAGTTCAGAGGATATGATACGCTTTTGCAAGGATCATCAAATCAATCTGATCGTGGATGCTGCTCATCCTTTTGCCCATGAGTTGCATTGGAATATTCATCATTGTGCAACGCAATTGAATGTGCCGCGTGTGAGAGTGGAACGCTCTTTAACCAGTAAGTCAAGTTCACCGTACGTGCACTACGTCGCTTCCTTGGAGGAGATGACCGAGCTCTGCCAATCCAAGGGCTACGGTAAAATCCTGTCATTGATGGGCGTTAAAAGTGTTGGTGCTTTGCACAGAGCCTTACCTGATAAGCAGTTGTGGTATCGAATCCTGGACCGACCATTATCATGGGACGAAGCACTCAATAGTGGTGTGTATAAAGAACAAGTCATCGCTTCTTTACAATTTGACAATTTAGATGATGCGGCGACCTTAATTGAGGAGCAGGGTATAGAAGCACTTTTAACCAAAGATAGTGGTCATAATGGGCTGGTTGATCAAAAGCTTGAATTAGCC
Organism: Carboxylicivirga sp.; assembly: GCF_982718395.1. Taxonomy (NCBI): domain Bacteria; kingdom Pseudomonadati; phylum Bacteroidota; class Bacteroidia; order Marinilabiliales; family Marinilabiliaceae; genus Carboxylicivirga; species Carboxylicivirga sp. The sequence continues at coordinate 26,927 of NZ_CEXQWX010000073.1, read as the reverse complement.
GAAAAGTACCGTATTCCCTTAATTATTATGGAGCGACCAGCATTGCCTGAGTTTACGCTTGTTGCCAAGTGCCGTGCCGATTTACGTAAATACATGGAGGCCAACTTTGGCTTGCCGAATCCGGAACTGGCACATGGCTATACAACGGGTACTTGTGCCACAATATGTGCCCGTGCAGCTGCAATGCTTCTGATTAGTGGTTTTTGCAATGATGAAGAGTCGGTAAGCTTACCCGATGGTGAACTTGTAACAATGCCAATTTATACGAGTGGAAAGGAAGTAACTTCAGCCTATGCAACCGTAATTAAGAACAGTGGCGATGATCCTGATTTAACGGATGGTATGGTCATTGGCTGTCGTATACATTACAATAAAGTTGGGCGTATCCGCTTTGTAAAAGGCGAAGGCGTAGGAACGGTGAGATTACCGGGCTTGGGATTACCCATTGGTGAGCCTGCTATTAACAAAGTACCGCGTCAGATGATTACGAATGAGCTGGAAAGATTGGTCTGCGATTATGACTTGGTAAATACCAGTTTTGATGTTGAGGTATTTATTCTTCAGGGCAAACGCTTGGCCGAGAAAACCTTTAATCCGCGACTGGGTATTGAAGGCGGCTTGTCCATCATCGGAAGTACAGGTCGTATTAAACCTTTTTCATCAGAAGCCTATGTGGCATCCATTGTCAGACAGTTGGATGTGGTCAAGGATAATATGGCCAAACACGTGGTGTTCAACTCAGGTGGACGTAGTGAGCGCTATCTGAGAGAGCATTTCTATACGCTGCCTTCGCATTGTTTTGTGCAGTATGGTAACTATATAGGTGAGGCGCTTAAAGTCGCCAATAACAAAAGCATTCATCAGGTGAGCATGGGCATAATGACGGGAAAGGCCGTTAAGTTGGCGGCTGGTAATCTGGATACCCATAGCAGAAAAGTTGTGATGGATAAAGGGTTTATCTCTAGTCTGGTGAAAGAAGCTGGTTATTCAAATGATATGCTTAAAAAGGTAAAGACGATCACCATGGCGCGTGAACTGGAAACCATCTTTCCTTTTGAGAATGAAGAATCCTTTTTTCAGCTGCTCAAACAAAAGTGTGAATCTGTTGCAGGTACTGTGGTGAAAGGTTTTCAACTGAAAATTATCCTTATTGGTAATGATGGAAAGTTATTGGTGTAGAGAGTATTAAAAAATGATATTAATGAATTAAGAATTTGGATTAACAATGTAAATGACAAGCAATGGATGTGTCGGACTTACAGCCCTCAATAACATTATTAGATTTAGCCATAGCCCTGACGGACTATGCTAATAAGTATTGCCCTTACAGGGCTACGGGTAAATGATTTTTAAGGATCAGGCCTGTAAGGCCGTAACATAGAAGCGCAGGGTGAAGCCCTGCGATCATCGTACAAAAACGCTTAAGCACTGAAAGTGCGATACATTAAATAGTTGTTGTAATAGTGATTCACATTACGAATGACTAAATGGTAATAATGGTAATTAAATAACCAATATATGAAACAAACAAACAATATAAAGAAGAGCATCAATCTCGTCTTGCTACTTTTTGTATGCATACCAGCTTTTAGTATGCATATTATGGAAGGCTACCTGCCTGTTAACTGGGCTGTGACCTGGAGCCTGGCCTTTCTGCCGGTCTTACTTGTTGGAATAAACCGGGTAAAAGTTTTGATCGCTGAAACACCTGAGAAACGTATGATTTTGGCAATGGTGGTGGCTTTTGCATTTGTGCTATCTTCATTGAAGTTGCCTTCGGTAACAGGAAGTAGTTCACATGCCACAGGAATGGGCTTTGGTACGGCTCTGGTAGGTCCTGCATCTATGGCAGTAGTTGGTACAGTTGTATTGCTGTTTCAGATGTTTTTGCTGGCACATGGGGGTATAACAACCCTTGGAGCTAATGCTTTTGCCATGGCTTTTGCGGGACCCATTGTAACATTTTTAGTGTATCGCTTATTCAAAAAGTTGGGGGCTTCCATGCGAGTGGCTTTCTTTTTTGCTGCTGTACTTGGCAACCTGTTTACTTACCTTGTTACCTCTACTCAACTGGCACTGGCACATCCTGATGGCTCAAGTGGTGTGATGGGAGCTTTTGCCAAATTTGTGGGCATATTTGGTATTACCCAGGTTCCGGTGGCTATTGTTGAAGGACTTTTATCGGTCATGGTTATCAATGTTTTAATCAATAATGACTTTGTGAAAGAATCCGATCTTTTTTCATTTAATACATTCAATCGTTTACGCAAAAGAAAAATCGCTCATGAAATCAAATAAATTAAAGGCATACAATTATATGCTGTTAGCATTTGTTGTAATAATACCAATTGTTGCATTATGGCTGGGTGGCGATTCTGAGTTTGGCGGTGCCGATGGTATGGCTGCTGAAATGATTGATAACTCTGATTACATACCGTGGATTGAGAATGTCTGGGCACCTCCGGGAGGCGAAACGGAAAGCTTGTTATTTTCATTGCAATCAGCCATTGGAGCAGGAGTTCTGTTTTATTTCATTGGATTCATAAAAGGGAAAAAGGCCGCCACAAATGCCTCACAATAAACTGAACAGATATCAAGTGTTGCAAGGTACAGTCGAAAAGGCTGTACTGGTAATGCTATGGATTCTTTTAGCAGTGAGTATTCCACATTTACAAGTTCAGGTGGTCATTTTGTGCGCTGGGTTTATAGGAATGCAATGGCTTTTACCCAAAAGAGATCGAAAAGGCAAAGTCCTGGTTATTGGTTTATCCTTTATCCTGGCAGGATCGTGCGGATTAATCTTTGAAGTTGGCAGTGAGAATACAATGGCACTGCTCAATTTTAACTTTCTGGGTTTGTGGTGGAACATTACAGCTGATGGACTTTGGTATGCCGTACTGACTGCCATCAAAGCCATCAATGGTCTGTTAGCAATCCAGTTTGCCATGCGTATGTTTACTTTCGAAGAAGCAATAACCCTGGCAAAGAAAATGAAAGTACCGGATGTACTTATCGAAATGATCTTCCTCTCGTATCGATATTTGCATGGTGTACAATCCTGTGCCAAAGAAATCAGAATGTCGCAGCGTCAGCGGATGGGCTATCAAAGCTTCAGGCTATCCCTGAAATCATTTTCATCCATGCTATCAACGGTTTTTATTAAAAGTCTCCGTATTTCGATGCAAAACTATCAGGCCATGACAGTCAGAGGCTACCAGGGAGTGATATATACACCTACTAAATGGATCAATAGTTCACCGGATACTATTCTGCTGCTTGTTGTATTAGCCACTGTACTTTTTATTTTATCATTCAGTATTATTTAATTGTTTTCTTTAAGCTGATTAATATATGAAGGTTGACATTAAACAAGAAACATGCTTATTGCACCATGTGAATCATCTTGATACTTGTGTCTTGAATCTTGATACTTCTATAAGTTATAGTCAACTAACCTCTAATCGCTAACAACTAATAACTATTTACTCATCACTATTAACTGTCAGATATGTCACTCATTAAACTATCCAATATAAATTACACCTACCCTTCAGGGATAAAGGCATTAAGTAATATATCGCTCGCCATAAAAAAGGGAGAGAAGGTGGCTTTGATGGGGGCAAATGGCTCCGGTAAATCCAGTTTATTTCTATTACTGGCAGGAGTCATTAAACCCGAACAAGGCACTTACCACATTAATGGAGAGACGTTTCGCTATTGCAGAAAGAAGCGCAACAAATTATGTGAGGTGATTGGTTATGTTTTTCAGGACCCGGATGTTCAGGTGGTATCTACACATGTGGATGAAGATGTAGCCTTTGGATTGCGAAATATGGGATTGAAAGAGGCTGTGGTGCAGGAGCGGATTGATGAGTATCTTGAATTGACAGGAATCGCGCATATCAAGCATAAAACAATTCACAGCTTAAGCTACGGTCAGAAGAAGCAGGTAGCCCTGGCTGGTGTGCTGGCTATGGAACCACAAATTACTATGCTCGATGAACCATTTGCCTGGCTCGATTACCAACAATCGCAACGTCTGAAAGCGATCTTGCAACAGCTGGTAGATGCCGGAAAGACATTGATAGTGAGTACACATTGTTCAGACTTTGCCAATGATTGGGCTGATAAAGTCCTGGTGATGAAGGATGGAAGATTGGCATCGGATACATCCACTCATGAATTATTTACGAATGATCGTCTGGTTGACGAATTGGGTATCGCGCCTTTACGTAAGGTTTTGATTGATTAATACACTTTAATCAAAATATGGCACCTCGTTTCAGAAACTTCCGTCTGTCAGAATAGAAAAGGTGACACCATTTCAGAGGCTTTTTCCTATCAAAATTGCAAATGTGACATTGTTTCAGAAGTTATTCTATCTACGTGAAAATTGAAGCTTTTTTTAGTGGTTGTTTAGATATTAAGCACCATATTGAGATGTGAAATAATCAACAATGCTCTAATATATAGACGGTTTACTAATATCTTTATAAGCGAATTACTACTGAAATTTGGAATGTCATATACCGTAGAGTATATTTGTATTATGGTAAGGTCAGAAAAAACCAGGCAATTGATTATTAAAAAAACGGCTTCTATATTCAATAAAAAGGGATATACAGGAACGTATTTGTCAGATTTAACTAATGCGACAGGTTTGACTAAAGGCAGTATTTACGGGAATTTCAAAGATAAAAACGAAGTTGCTGTAGAAGCTTTTAAATACAATTATAAGTTTCAAACAGAACAAATACTTAATAAGATTGAAAAGGAGAACAATTCAGTTGATAAACTACTTGCTTTTTTAAATCATTATAAAATAGCATTTAAACCTATTTTTAATAATGGTGGTTGCGCCATTTTAAATACTGCCGTAGATGCAGATGATGGAAATGATTTACTAAAAAAAGAAGTAATAAAAACGATAAATGGTTGGCAAAGAAAAGTAGCATCACTATTAAGTGAAGGCATTGAAAAAGGTGAAATAAAGAATATTGATATCGACAACTTTTCTTACCGGATGATTTCCTTAATTCAAGGAAGTGTTTTGCTGGCAAAAACGTTAAGTAAACCAGAAATTCTAATAAATAATGTTGATTTTTTAATTAGCGAAATTCATCAAATAAAAGAGAGATAAAAATTTTATCCTATTATATACCGTAAGGTATATGATTAAAACATGTAGATATGAAAAGAGTTGTTATTACAGGATTAGGTGTTATTACACCTATTGGAAAGGATGTAAATGAGTACTGGCAAAATTTACTGAATGGAGTTTCAGGAGCCAATAAAATAACGCGCTTTGATTCAAGCAAATTCAAGACAAAGTTTGCTTGCGAAATCAAAAACTACGACCCTTTAGGTTATTTTGACAGAAAAGAGGCAAGAAAACTTGATAGGTTTAGCCAATATGGACTAATAGCTGCCGAAGAAGCCATAAGTGATGCGAAACTTGATTTTTCTAAGTTAGATACCAATCGGATTGGAGTAATCTTTTCAAGTGGTATTGGTGGTTTTGAAACTTTTGAAAAAGAGATTGTTGATTATACCAATAGTAATTTTAATCCACGATTTAATCCGTTTTTCATCACTAAAATAATATCAAATGTTCTGCCAGGTATTATTTCTATTAAAAATGGATTAAGGGGGATTAATTATACTCCCGTAACTGCTTGTGCTTCCTCAACTCAAAGTATTATTCAGGCTTTTAATTATATCCGATTGGAGAAAGCAGATATCATTATTTCAGGTGGATCAGAAGCACCAATTACAGAAGCCTCAATTGGTGGATTTAATGCCATTAAGGCTATGTCTGCTGATAATGAGAACTATAGCTCTGCTTCTAAACCCTTCGACAAAAATAGAGATGGTTTTGTTGTTGGTGAGGGAGCTGGTACTTTAATAATTGAAAGCCTGGATTCAGCGATGAAAAGAGGTGCCAAAATATATGCAGAAATCATAGGTGGTGGAGAAAGTGCAGATGCCTACCATATTACGGGAACACACCCTGATGGATTAGGAGCATATTTAGCAATGGATAATGGAATAAAAGAAGCTAAGATTACTCCTCAAAAGATTGATTATATCAATGCCCATGCTACTTCAACTGACTTAGGAGACTTGTCAGAGATTAGAGCTATTGAAAGGTTGTTTGAAAGCAATATTAATCAAATTCAGGTTAGTGCATCCAAATCTATGACTGGCCACTTGTTAGGAGGAACAGGTGCGATTGAAGCAATTTCAACTTGTTTATCAGTTAACACAGATTTAATACCTCCAACAATAAACACAAGTGAGATTGACAACAATATACCTAAGGAGCTGAATCTGTCAATAGGAAAAAAGACCTCAAAAACAATTAACTATGCTTTAAGTAACAGCTTTGGGTTTGGTGGGCATTGTGCTGCTCTGATATTAAAAAAATATATTGGTTAAGTTATGTAGAGCTTAAACGGAATAGTTTGATGTAGTTTATAAGTTAAAGCAATAACACAGGAGTAATACATATTAGTTTAATGTTAATTGAAGCATCATGACCTAGTTAAGTCATGTATTGCAGCCTGCTTCTATTTTTTGTAATTTGATCAGAACATGATATACGTATAATGGCCGTTTTTATACTTAGCACATTATCAATAATATACGCTAATTAATCAATATGAAACAAAAAATTACAACAACCTTAGCACTAATGATTTGCTGCTTGATTGCTCACGCTCAGGACAATGATCAAAGCATAAACAATGATATTGAAATTGGTAAATTATACTTGACACCACTACCTGTACTTGCATCCAACCCCGCATTTGGCTTCATGTATGGTGCAGCTGCATCAGGAGGGATATTCCTGGGAGAACCATCCGTTACAAATATGTCCAATGCTGTTGTTACTGCAACTTATACAACGAAGAAGCAATTAATGTTTACATTAAAATCGAATGTATATACAAATAATAATAATTGGTTTTTAATTGGTGATTGGCGATTGTTTTTTTCTTCCCAACCTACCTTTGGCTTGGGTACAGGTCCGCAATCCGAAATATTGGTCACAGATAATGGGTTTGAACTTGGAGATTACAACGATGGTGTTTTAGAAGGTGAATTAATGGAGTTTGACTTGATACGTTTCCATCAAACTGCGTTAAAACAGGTTAAACCAAGCTTCTACCTGGGAATTGGATACCACTTGGATATTCATTCCAACATTAACGACCAATTACTTGATCCTGACGCTGACCCTCCCGTAATTACAAATCACTTTGCCTATAGTGTACTTCATGGTTTTGATCCTAAGGGGTATACTACTTCAGGCTTATCTGTTAACATAGTGTATGATAGCAGAGATAACGTGGCAAATCCATATTCAGGGAGGTATGCGTTTGCATCTTTCCGCAGTATTCCTAAATTTTTGGGAAGTGACAAAAATGCTTCCACACTTTGGTTAGAATACAGGGATTACTTTAATCTCTCAAAAGAAACTCCAAGGCATTTAATTGCATTTTGGTCATACTTAAATATTACAACTAGTGGCACCTTGCCTTATATGTCACTTCCAGCAGTAGGTTGGGATCAAATGGGACGTTCTGGTAGAGCTTATCCTCAAGGCAGGTGGAGAGGTAATAATATGTATTATGCGGAGGTAGAATACAGAGTGCCAGTCCCGTTGGTTAAGAAAAATCCTGACCTTTTAGGAGCTGTGGTTTTCGCAAATGCAACTTCAGCCTCTTCCGAAGATTTAGATGTTAAGCTTTTTGAATATATCAAGCCAGCTGCCGGGCTTGGTCTTCGGGTGATGATTCAAAAAAAATCAAGAACTAACTTGACAATCGATTATGGTTGGGGGGCAGATGGAGCTGGCGCTTTTTATTTGAATCTGAATGAAACCTTTTAATTATAAATTTTCTGAACTATCACAAAAAATCCAGTAATTCCCTTAATTCCTTTATCTCAAATGTTACTTCCTCATTTCGAGATACACCTTTTGTATTGAAAAAGACCTGGTCGAGCCCGGCTTTTTTGGCACCCATTATATCAGCTTCCCAGCTATCACCAATAACAAGGCATTCTTTGGGATTGGCATGGCTGCTTTTAATAGAGTATTCAAAGAAGTACTTATCTGGTTTTTGTACACCAATTAATTCAGAGATAAAAATGTTGGTGAAAAACGGACGCAGTCCGCTGTTGTCTAATTTCTTGTTCTGAACCTCTTTAAAACCATTAGTGATAATGTGAAGCTGATAGTGCTCTTTCAGCTGTTTCAATACCTCCAGTGCGTTGGGGAAGAGTAGTGTTTTAGTGGCGCTTATATCCAGGTAATCTTTGGCAAACTGTTGGGCTACGGTTAAATCATCAAAACCTACTTCAGAAAATGGCAGATAAAAACGCTGAACATTCAGCGTTTTTTTATCCACCTTGTTTCTTCTGTATTGTGCCCATAAGTAGAGATTATGTACTTCATACTTGGCATAGAAATCGTCATAATCATCAAAAAAACGCGCTAGTTGATATGAATCAAACATCTCTCGTAAAGTTGCTTCCGAGTTGGATTCAAAATCCCACAGTGTGTGATCTAAATCAAAAAAGAGATGTTTGTATTTCATTTTTTAGATATTAATGGTCAGAGGTTAGTAGTCAGTAGTGAGTAGAACTCAAATTCTCACCTCTCGTTTCTAATCTTGGTCTCCTGTCTTCCGTCTTCTGTCCTCCGTTCTGAAATTTACTTATTAACCTGAATCACCAAATGTCTAGTCATACTCCAGAAATTTTCCTTGTCAGTAATCCGCACTATCATTGAACCATCATCAGCTGTTTCAAGTGCGTAAGAAGATTCCGGATGATTAGATAAAATCTTCGCCTTAGGCATAAATACATTAAGCGAATCCAGCTCGCGATAATCAATTGCTGTAAAGTAATCTTGCGAAAAGCCCTCTGACAGCAGTTTCTTCTTACTTAAGAAACCATCACTGGTGATAATCTTTTCATCCTTTAGTTCTTTTTTAGTTCCGAAAACATAATAAGCACGATATAATTTCTCGGTTGTTTCTTCCAACTCTTGTTGCGTGGCATATTTTACGTTTTCCAATGAATCAACAACAACTTGTAATCCATCAATTGTAAAATTAAGATCAGCAATTTCAAGGCTCTGGCTTTCCAATTGCTTTTGAAGCTTAATAATTTCAATGGTTTTATTTTTCAACTGGGTATTTAATCGCTTCACCAGTTTATTTAAGTTGGTGTTGTTCGATCCTGATTGTTGCAATTGCTTTTCGAGTTGCGATATCTGCTCCTTATTTTTCAGCATCAGGTCATAAATAGCCTTAATATCTTTGTTGATACGATCTTCCAGAGCTTCGCCACCTGTTTCAACATTGCCGGCTGATAGGGTAATAATCTGTTCCTTCTCTTTAATCTCCTGCAGATTGTCATCTATCTCAATCAATGCTGACACCAGACTATTCATCTGGCGATCTTTCTCGATCGTCATCATTTGCAATGAATCGATCGTTTGATCTTTACTTCCGGCATCTTTTCCAGAAGGATTACAGCCAATTAGAATAAGTACTGTAGTCAATGCGAATAAGTATTTCATAATAATGAATTTAAAGTGTGTAAGGATGCTTAAATATTTGATTAGAATGCGTTTATTCTCTCTTTTTTCTTTTTTCTTCTGTTTTACCTTCTACAATAATAACTATTTCTCCCTTAACGGTTTTAGCCGAGAAATATTGTTTGAGTTCATCCAATGTTCCCTGCTGATTTTCCTCGTGCATTTTGGTTAGTTCACGCGATACAGAAGCTTTTCTGTCAGCACCAAAATACTCGATAAATTGTCCCAGTGTTTTAACCAGGCGAAAGGGCGACTCGTAAAACACCATGGTACGACTTTCGTTAGCCAAAAATTCCAGTCGCGTTTTACGACCCTTTTTCTGAGGTAAGAAACCTTCGAAGCAAAAACGATCGTTGGGTAAACCAGAGTTGACGAGGGCAGGAACAAATGCAGTGGGACCAGGTAGGCATTCCACCTCTATGTTCTCTTCAATACATTTCTTTACCAGCAAATACCCCGGATCAGATATTGCTGGAGTACCTGCATCCGACACCAAAGCACCGGTTTCGCCAGCTTTTATGTGCTCAACTACCTTATCAACCGAGGCGTGCTCGTTGAACTTATGGTGGGAAAACATGCGTGTCGATATCTCTAAATGCTTTAGTAAAAAACCGGTTGTACGCGTGTCCTCTGCCAATATAAAATCAGCCTCCTTTAATATCCGGATCGCGCGTAAAGTAATATCTTCCAGGTTGCCAATTGGTGTTGGAACTACGTATAATCTGCTCATTTATTTTTTTTCTGATTATTTGGGAATATGCTGATTGTTGATCTGCTAATTTGTCGAATCGTTAATTTGTTCATAAAATCTGCACACCCTCTTCAACTTTCAACTAAATAAACCTCCTTTTAATACTCTTATAAAATGACTCAGTAGCCTCATTATCTGCTTCCCAGCTGTAATTCGATTGCAGGAAACTAACCGCCGAATCATATGAATCCATATGGTTGATCTGGTCAAGCGTTTGATTAAATAGATCGGCATTATTGTCAAACAACTCTCGTTGGAAATAAAACCGATCGTTTAGCCCAAAAGCCTTTTTTACATCACTCACCGGCTTACCTATTTGCTTAATGTCTTCTACCTGTTCTTTTTTATTAGCTATGGCTTCATTAACTGACGAGCTATCTTTTTTAATCACTTCGCCTAAGACAGTAGATTTGGTATTGGACTTGGTTCCTTTTTTCCGTGTAGTTACTTCCGAAGGTTTTGGAGAAATTTCTGTAGACTTTGACGTTATCTCTGAATGATTCGAAGACATCTCCGCAGAGTTTGGAGACGTCTCTGAACTGCTTGGAGACACCTCTGAATTGCTTGGAGATGTTTCTGAATGTCTTGGAATAGTCTCTGAATGTTCCGAAGGTATTGCTGAAGACTTTGGAGATGCCTCTGAAGGCTTTGGTGACTTCTCTGAAGCTTTTGAAGGTATCTCTGAAAGATCCGAAGATGTTTCTGAAAGCTTTGGAGATATCTCCGAGTGGCTCGAAGGCGTTTCTGAATGGCTTGAAGATGGAATATCAACTTTAGCCGACTCTCCTTCTGCAAATCGACTCGACGATTCGGCAATAGCTGAATTATCTTCCTCAATACTATTGTTAACGCCCTCAGAAGTTAATGACGATTCACTGTTTTTCGGAGCACCTTTTTCATCATTAAGTTGCTCCAATAATGCCAACTCCTCGTTAATGTTTGCTATTTTAGTGCGGGTTAAATTGATAAAAGCTGCATTAAGCTCATTTTTACCCTTAAAGGTATTAACCAGGGTATGAACTTCTTTAATGTCGTTAAGGATAATATCGATGAGTGCTTCTTTTTCCATAGTAACAAAGTGGCTTTTTAACTTACATACAAAGTTAACGATTGGAATTAAATATTAAGGATACGCTGAATGTTTCTTGAAAGTAAAGCGAACAGGGATTCGCAAAAAGGATGGGTTGAAGTGATTGTTGGCTCTATGTTCTCTGGTAAAACCGAAGAGTTATTACGCCGTTTAAAAAGGGCGAAGATCGCCCGTCAAAATGTTGAAATATTTAAACCGATGGTGGATGTGCGTTATAGTGACGACGAAGTGGTATCGCACGATGCTAATGCGATTCGTTCCACACCTGTCGAATCATCGGGTAACATAATGTTATTGAGCGGAAATGTCAACGTTGTTGGGATAGACGAAGCACAGTTTTTTGATAATGGCCTGGCAGATGTTTGTCATCAGCTGGCTAATCAAGGCATTCGGGTGATCGTGGCTGGTCTTGATATGGATTTTAAGGGTAAACCATTCGGGCCAATACCATCGTTGCTTGCAACAGCTGAATATGTAACAAAAGTACATGCCATTTGTATGCGTTGTGGGGATTTGGCACAATTCTCTCATCGCTTATCAGATGATGAAAAATTAGTTCTGCTGGGTGAAAAAAATGAATATGAGCCTTTATGCAGATGTTGTTTTATGAAAGCTAATTCGTAAAAATGAGGTATAGCGTCAGTCAGTTGGCACATTTCGCATCGACATCTGTCGTTGGCAGGGACAACATAAAAGTTGAGAAGATCGTTTACGACAGTCGCAAAACATTTGAGCCTGATCATACTCTTTTTGTGGCCATTCACACAGGCAATAATGATGGACATGCCTATATAACCGAATTATACGATAAGGGTATCAGGGCTTTTATTGTGGAAGAAAAGGCTGATGTTAACTTTTCATCTTACCCCGATGCAGGATTTATTGTATGCCCTAATTCGGTGGCCTGTCTGCAGAAAATTGCCAGTAGGATACGCCAATCTTTTTCTGTACCCTTTGTTGGTGTTACAGGAAGCAATGGAAAAACCATTGTGAAAGAATGGTTGGCTAAACTGTTAGATAAACGATATAAGGTTGGTCGTTCACCTCGGAGTTTTAATAGCCAGCTTGGGGTGCCATTATCCGTCTGGATGCTTGAAAAAGACATCGATTTGGCGATTATTGAAGCTGGTATTTCCAAACCGGGTGAGATGAGCCGGCTCACCAACTGTGTTCAAGCCAATATTGGTATATTGACCAACATTGGTCAGGCACATCAGGAAAACTTTGAAAGTATAGAGCAGAAGTTGGATGAGAAGCTTCAACTGTTTCATTCGGCAGAAACTATTCTTTTCAATGGCGACGATAAATGGATTTCAGAGACGATACGCCTTCGTTTCCCGGATAAACGATTGATTAGCTGTGGTCGCAAGGTAAGCAACGATCTACAATTGATTGATCAAATAACGAGTGCGAACGGAAGCTTACTCACACTAAAATGGAAAGAACAAGAATTACAGATTCAATCAGTTTACCAGGATGCTATCTCCATAGATAATCTTCTTTTGGTCATTCTGGCTGCTTTAGAGTTTGATATTTCCATCGATCAGCTAAAGGAAGATATTGGAGAGTTGCAACCTATTGCCATGCGTCTCGAGCAAAAAGAGGGCATCAATAATTGTTTGTTAATTGATGATGGTTACAATGCCGATTTAACATCCCTTGAATTGGCTTTGGATTTTCTAAATCAGATGGGAGCGAGGCGAGGACTTTCCAAAACACTAATTCTATCCGATATTTATCAGAGTGGGATGGACTCGAATGAGCTGTTTACAAGGATTAAGCAATTAAGTCACGAAAAGGGAGTCAGTAAACTAATTGGTATTGGTGAGCATTTATTCACAGCTATGGATGGGATAGATGCATATTTAAGTACCGATGATTTCCTTGAGAAAGTTGATATAAATGACTTTAAAAGCGAGGCGATTCTGCTGAAAGGCTCGCGCAACTTTGCCTTTGAGCGAATATCGGCGCTTTTGGAACAGCGAAGACATAAAACAGTTTTGGAAATCAACCTGAACGTGTTGGCGGATAATGTTCAATATTTCAGATCAAAGCTCAAAAAGAAAACGCGTTTGCTGGCTATGGTCAAGGCCTTTTCATACGGTACAGGTTCTTTTGAAATAGCAAATCTGCTACAGCATCAAAAAGTAGACTATCTGGGGGTAGCCTTTGCCGATGAAGGCATTGAATTGCGTAAAGCAGGCATCACTCTCCCCATCATTGTTATGAATCCGGAGTTAAGCAGTTTTCCAATGATGTTAGAGTATGAGTTGGAACCTGAAATATATAGTTTTGAAGTTTTAGATGCCTTTTTAAAAGCTGTTCAACGACAAGGAATGACTAATGTACCCGTTCATATAAAACTGGATACGGGCATGAATCGTTTAGGCTTTTTACCTGATGAGCTGGATGGCTTAATATCAAAACTAAAGGAGGCAAGCCAGTTGAAGGTAAGCAGTGTATTTTCGCACCTGGCCGGAAGCGATGAAGCCATTTATGATGGATTTACAGAAAAACAGATACAAACTTTTAAGCAAGGATGTGAATTGATTAAATGTGAGCTTGGATATGACTTTATCAAGCATATTCTCAATTCAGCAGGTATTGAAAGATTTCCGAATGCACAGTTCGATATGGTGCGATTAGGAATTGGTATGTATGGTGTTTCTGCTACTGATCAGCCACTGGCACAGGTTAGTACGCTTAAGTCCTATGTGTCACAGTTAAAAGTGGTGAAAGCTGGTGAGACGGTTGGCTATAGTCGTAAAGGACAATCTGACCAAGAGATACAGATTGCCATTATCCCAATTGGTTATGCCGATGGGTTTAACAGGCAATTGAGTAATGGCAAGGGACAAGTATCAATTAATGGTCGGCGAGCTAATATTGTGGGAAATATCTGCATGGACATGTGTATGGCCGATATCACTCATATACAGGTTAAAGAAGGCGATGAAGTGGAAATATTTGGTTCTGATATCACCATTGGAACGTTGGCTCAGACACTAAATACGATTCCCTATGAAATTCTGACGAGTATTAGCAGACGGGTTAAGCGTGTTTATGTGATGGAGTAGAGGAACTTGGCATTTTATTAATAATTCTTCCGGCTTTTTTACGCGTTTTATACTTATCAGTTGTCTAATGGTTGTACTTTAATCCTATTTTTGCAGCTATGAAACAACTGACGGGCGATATTTCTGATTTGGTAAAAGAGCATGTTCAATCATTGGACCCTTATGCTGAGGTGATGTTGCTATTTCCCGAGGGAATTGGGATGAATGAAGATATTCAGATTTATGTGTTGACTAACGAAAAGGTGGATTTTCAATTAGAACAGCAGTATTTAGATGCCAGGTACAATGTGGAGTTTCAATCCGGAAAATCTGTATCACTATACATCTACTCGAAGGAAGACTGGCACAAACAGTTTAAGGATACACCCATTTATCAGAAGGTAAATCTTGAGGGGGTCTATATCTAAAAGTTGGCCTCATTTGCATAGCGTACAAGACAACTATTGACAAAACGCATTTATTTAGAAAAATTGAGAATTGAAAAGATGGTAAAGCTAAGTGTTAACTTCTATCTATTGATAATGTTGATTACAATAATGGGTTGCAAGAAGGATTCATTTTTGTCAACTGAAATTACTGGTGTGGTAAAAGATTTTTATAGTGGGGCTGTTGTGCAAAATGAAGATATTAATGTAATTATTGATTTTATTGAACCACGTTATGAGTATAACTTTAAGGATACCTTAAAGCTAAATAAAGATGGTAAGTTCATTTTCAATAAAGGAATTGGTTCTCAAAAGAAAGAACTTGAAGGCACATACTTTGTGAAAATTGAAAATGAAACATACATATCTCCCAATTATACATTTGAAGCAGGTAGAAATCACAATTTTGATTTCTATATAAGGCCTAAACGGACTTTAAGCGTGATTTTTAGTAATGTAAATGAAAGGTTTAATAAAATTGATTTTTCGCTTTATGACAGTGATAGCTATTTTGGAAATAATGGATTTCCTGCTCAAGCTACAGAGTTTAATGTAACTAGTAAAGATACTGTGATTGATTTCTCGGTCGTTGCAGATGAAGAATACATATTTACTTCATATGGCTTTATCTATTATTCAAATAATTACCCAACTGACGTTATAAAGCTTTTTAATAGGTCAGTTTATATTGAGAATATAGATACAACATTTTACAATGTAAATTATTGAAAAAAACGAATGCCAACAAACCGCATAGTGCATAAGGCGTGTGAGTTTTGGATAGTTGTAACTTCGGCTCCACCGCCAAATATAATGAAAATGTAAAACTAAATATGCGCTTTGACTCCGCTTAACTTAGGAAGTTCGTAAAGCTAAATTTCTTACACTTTATGAGGCAGGATTATATTCCATTTAATTCTGATTTAATGGCAAGGAAAAGTAAAATTCTGATCCTTTGTCAGGTGTACTTTTAAGCCATATTTTACCTTTTAATATATCTACCACCATCTTTGAAATTGCTAAGCCAAGGCCAGCTCCTTCGTTAATGGATGAGGAGTTATTTACCTGCCAGAAAGGTTTAAAGATTGATTGTTGATGTTCCTCGGCAATACCCACTCCTGTGTCGGATACCTTGAAAATAATTTCCTCATCGTTCGTGGTAAAACCAACTACTACAATACCTTCCTTAGTATATTTTATAGCATTGGATATTAGGTTACTGATAACTCTTAAGGTTAAGACTTTATCTGACTTTACCGTGACATCAATTTGTTTTGTTCCAGATTCATTAACAATTTTAACTGAGCTTTTTATGTCATAGGCGAAGAGATTAATGCCCTCGTCAATTAATTGATTGGCTGAGAAATCAGAATATTTGGGTTTAGTAATCCCGGAATCCAACTTGGCAACTTCAATGATATTATTCAAGATAGACAGGAG
This sequence comes from Carboxylicivirga sp., assembly GCF_982718395.1. Taxonomy (NCBI): domain Bacteria; kingdom Pseudomonadati; phylum Bacteroidota; class Bacteroidia; order Marinilabiliales; family Marinilabiliaceae; genus Carboxylicivirga; species Carboxylicivirga sp. Next base: position 10,534 of record NZ_CEXQWX010000073.1, on the reverse strand, counting down.
TTGATTGCTGTTTTTGATAATCATCTCGGCATAGGATTTTAACAATGCGTCATCAACCAATTCCATTTCCAAAAGTTGAGCGAAGCCAATAATACTATTCATAGGGGTTCTGATTTCATGGCTGATGTTAGCCATAAATGCTTTTGTCAATTTCTCACTTTCAGATGCTTTCTCAATAGCGGTTTTTAGCTCTACATTTATTTTTTTGAGTTGACCTTTTTCATTTTCCAAATCAGTATTTGCAAGGTTTAACCTTTCTATCATATCTGATAATTGCTTTTGCATTTGATCAAACTCTACCGCTAACTGACCAATTTCGTCGCGTCGGCTAAAAAGCTTTTCTTTTACCTTCACATTTAGTTTCGAATGAGCCATCTGATTTGATAACTGGGTCAGATGGATAATTGGCTTCGAGATGCTCTTAGCTAATAAAGAAGATACGAGCAAGACTAATATTAATACGATAATGGTTAACCAAATTGTATTGTATACAATGACATTAACCGTTTTGAGAATATACTTTTGAGGAACCACCATCACAACCCGATAATCAGAGGAGCCGACTGTCATGCTAGCTAATTCATATTTATTGTCTTTGAAATTAATTTCCCGTATTATCTGTTCATCAGGACCAGTTAATAATTCTGAGATATCATGATTAGTAAACAGTGTTCGGATATTGATATTAATTTCACTGGTGTTCTCAGATAAAAGTATTTTTCCCTGATTATCAACCAACCAAAGATGAGTATCTCCAGATGGTTTGTTTTGCTTGAATTGATCGATCAAAATCGCTGGGTCAATACCGACACCTGCTATACCAACAGGGTCATCTGTTTTGCCCATGAGGACATTGACAAATAACATCGATTGATCAAGTACTTTATTGTAATCGAAGTTAAGCGTGCTTTTTCTTTTGCTGTTAATCGTTTCAAAAAACCATGAGTCATCAGGATCATCTTCTGAAATGACTTCCAGTAACTCAAAATCCTCCTTCCAATATTCATTTGTGTTTTTATTCACTGCAAAAATGGTATGGTAGCCAAGGTCATGGTGGAGTACATTAAGCTTTTGGAGGGCTATCTTCTTTATTTGCGGATCACCATCATTCGAACTGAACCATTCTAAAAAAGCAGGATCATCTGCCAGGTTTAATGATGTTTCGAGAGCCTTTTCAATAATTATTAGCAGATTGCTTTGGTGTGCCTTTAAACTGGAAACAAGTTGGGAGTCGTATACTTTTTCCATTAATGATTGGCGTACTGAGTAATAATGTATAAAACCAAGCGTCAAGACGGTTAGCATAACAAATAGACTCATTGTCAGCACAAAGTTATTTTTTATAGAATTGGGTCGAAGCATTATTAACTGGTTGATTTATTGCGAATATGCGGAATATATTTTGTTTAAACAATCACGTTTTTCGGACTCAGGTAAATAGGCTATATGTAAGGAACAGAACTTAAAATTGTTCATTGAGATTCGTAAAAAGATATTGACTTAACACGTCACTCATTGTTTGTCTAATATGCATTAAATCAATTTAGTCGGGCGACTGAGATTTCCTTCATGCTCTGAAGGTTCGAAATGATGGTATAGGTGTTTGACGCATAGTGCCTGAAATTATTTTCAAAGTTATTTATGGAATTGTAATAGTCATTGCATCCTCTTGATAAATTCTTAAAACTTAACACAAATGACTATGCAAATTCACCCGACCCGGAGAAGGTTTTTCATGATCTTATTACTGTTTATCGGAGTAATTTCAATTAATGCTCAAAAGGAAGAAATCACGGTCATAGGTACTATGACAGATAAACATGGGGAAGCCATACCAGGCTTAACAGTATTTATTGAAGGAACCCAAGAGGGTACAATAACCGATATAAACGGTAATTATTCAATTAAGGCCCCATTAGGATCAACTCTGGTATTTAGTTTTATTGGAATGAAAACCCAGCGAGCCATTGTAACGCGTTCGGGTTTAAATCCCAAAGGGACACGAAAAATTATTCCTTACAATTATACTACTAAAGAAACTCGATTTAAAAGAGAGCAGGAAATTCAAACGCTTAAAGATTCGCTTGAGTATGAGGAACGGATGAAAAAATATCGGCGTTATCTTGCAGATTCATTAGTGTTGAAGCATTACGAACGAACGAATGTAAGGGCATTGGATATGGGTAATGCAAAAGCAAAGCGTCAGGTCCGTCGATATACTGATCCTTATGGAGAAAGGCCCTTTTTGATGGGTAATATTATGGTTGAAAGTGATGTGTCTTTTCTGACAACTGGCAGGTTACCGCAATTGCAAACGGATTATACACAAGGGCGCCCGATAAATGGGCAATTAACTTATAGGGGACCCGAAACAGGTGAGTATTTTTCATGGGGGCCGCCAATAAGCAATCTTGAATTCGACGGTATTCCAACTTCGAATGATAGAAATGGATCATTGGTATTGAGAGGCACAGGAAATGGAAAAGCTGCCATTGCTTATAAGCCCAAAGATTTTTTTCAAACAGGAATTAATAGAACGATAGGACTTACCAGCTATCAAACTATTTATGGGGTAAAAACCAATTTGATCTATCAAAACGAACGTGGTACAGGAGTGATTCCAAATGAAGAAAACACACAACATACTTTTCGATTTAAGCTTAATTGGGATGAGCGTCTTAAAGCAAGTGTCAATTTTAGCAATAATGATCAGCGATATGCGGATGGCTTGATGCAATCGCGAACATTGGCTGGTGTTTACCTGACACCGGTAAGTTTTGATAATGCCAACGGATTGTCTTCAAAGGAGGCACTTAAGCAGACCGGTAATATTTATCATCCCGATGGGACGATTCGAAGTGCCTCGCCCGGAAAGCTTGATAATCCTTATTTTATAGTGCGTGAGGGATTGAATACAAGAAAGATAAAATCGTTTAATTACAATGTTGATTTTAACGAAGATTGGAATACCGGTTCTATTGATGTCAGTGTTTCCGGTGAGCTTTTTCGTGACAAGCGATACCTGTACTTTCCGGAACTGATGGTTGGGCAGGATAAGGAGAGGAGCAGCTTGCGCCAAGAGAAACTCGAAAACTATTTCATGGGTGCGAATTTCTCTAATAACCTTTATACATACAAGTTGAGGTTAATTGTACCATTCAGAGCCGAATTCTATAATTATACCCGAGAGCTAAACCTAAACGGTTTGGAACAGCCTGTAGAAACACGAAAGAGACAAGCGTTGATGGGCAGTCCATTTATACAGTATAATCATAATAGAGATTTGTTTCTGATAAAAGCAGGTACAAATGTATATGCTTCATCAACAAGTGATAAAACATATGTGCGTCCCAATATAGGTTTCTACCTTAACCCCTTCAATATTATGGATGCTCTGTTCTTTTGGGATACGCACAATGTGTTTCAGAAATTCAAACTTCGATACGATTATCATACAGTGGTTAACGAGTATAGCTTACAGACACCAGCCGGATTATCAAATTCACTATTTTATAATGTCAGCGACTTTAATTCTTACTTTGAAGATAGGGAGATTGATATAAGTGATGCTCTCCGACCTGAATTAGTTACCAAGCATGATCTTTCACTCGAAACCTCTTTTCTTAATGGTCGCCTGATAACAGCCACAACATTTTATTTAACCAATCGCGAAAACAGTATTTTCCCTGTAGTGGATGATAACGAATTGGTTTTTAAAAATGTTGGAGAGATTAAAACGAAAGGATGGGAGCAGGAAATAAGTGCACAGATTCTTAATCATGGCTTTAAATGGAATTCAAAGCTATTGATATCGCAGGCAAAACCAGAATTAGTCCATCTGGAAGATAATCGGCCCATTGCTATTGCTGGTTTTAAAGATGTGCATACCGCATTTGTTACTGGTCAGACGCCCGGGGTAATTCGCGGAAGTGCTTTTATGAGAAATACACAGGGGCAAATGATCATAGGTGATGATGGATTTCCAATTACTAAACAGGAGTTGGCTGTTATTGGCGATCCAAATCCCGATTATCTCATCGGGTTAAGTAATCAATTTAGCTCAAGAGGATGGAGTTGGGGGCTTACCATTGACTGTGTCATTGGAGGTGATGTCTTGAACGGCACTCAGGCAACTCTTGATTATTATGGTGTTTCTATCACTACCGCTAATCAACGACACATCAGCGATTACATTTTTGATGGAGTTAGATTGGATGGTTCTGTTAACAACATCCTGGTTGACTTTGCACCAAAAGATGGCATGGAAGAAGATAACCGATGGGTACGTTATGGAGTAGGAGGAGTGGCTGAGGAATACATCGAGGATGCATCACGCCTGGTTTTAAAAGAACTTTATTTCTCTTACAGTTTTCCTAAGAAAACAATAATACCCTGGGGGCTGGAACAATTGTCTCTCTCACTATATGCCAATAATCTGGTGACCATTACTGGCTATCGTGGCAATCTGGGTTCTAACACATTATGGGGGCACCATAACACCATGGGACTTGATTATTTCAATAGTCCACAAATACGTCGTTATGGCGCTTCATTAAAACTAACATTCTAACCTTAAAACAGATAAATAACATGATGACTCGAAAATATATATGGCCTGTAATGGCATTGGTTTTGTTTTTTGGAATCACAAGTTTTACACAGCCCGGAGAGCTATTTATCCGCTACTTGCATAAGAAACTGACCGAGTATAAACTACTCTATCCGACTGAGAAAGCTTACCTGCATACTGATAAAACATTTTACAAACCTGGCGATGATATCTGGATTGCTGGTTACCTTGTGGATGGAACTTCACACAAGTCATCCGAACTTAGCAATATTTTATACGTTGAGCTGATTGACCCCAAAGGCTCAACCATTAAAAAGCAAATGTTTAAGGTGAAAGATGGTAAATGCAAAGCACATTTGCATCTTCCGAACGAGGCACCTGGAGGCCTTTATGTATTAAAGGCTTATACCAAATGGATGAGCAACTTTGGTTCTAAATTTGTTTTTGAAAAGAAACTGCAGGTACAAAAGATTATTAAACCACGCATCCTATCTGTTTTAGACTTTGCTAAAGAAGCCTATGGGGCATCAGATACTGTGAAGGCCCAACTCAATGTACGTGATTTAAGTAATATACCAATTGCCAACAAACAGTTTAGTTTTACGGTTCGCTTAAAGGGTAACCTTTATCAACGGGGGAATGCAACGACCAATAAAGATGGAGATGCCGATATTTTCTTTGTTTTACCTGAAAAGTTAAATTCGTCAGATGGTGTATTAAATGTTGTGTTATCGCATCGTGGACGTAACGAATCCATCTCAGGAGCTATTCCTATCGTGCTGAACAAACTGGACTTGCAATTTATGCCGGAAGGAGGCGATGCTATTGAAATGCTCCCTTGCCGAATGGCTTTTAAGGCTTTAAACGAATTTGGTAAGCCTGCCGATGTGGAAGGCGAGATTTATAATAGTAAAGACAAATTAGTGACTTCTTTTAAAAGTTTTCATCAGGGCACGGGAGCCTTTGATTTTGTACCTGATTCCAATGAGACCTACACTGCAATTATATTAAAACCTTCAGGAGTAAAGAAAAGGTATCCATTACCAGCCATACGATCAGAAGGTTGCGTTCTACATCTGGATAAAAGAAAGGATAATGTTTATCACTTCGAATTACATTCCAATATTCATGAAATGGTGCATATCGTGGTTCATCTTCGTGGTAAAGTACTTTACTGTGATTCGTTTAAATTAAAAGGAGGGAAGCTTGAACTGCCGGTGAATATAGATAAGAAGGGCATTAGTGGCGTGGCTCAGATTACTGTTTTTGATGACTTTGAGCGTCCGTTGGCCGAACGGTTATTTTTTATTTTTCCAGAGAATCGGCTTAGTATTGATCTGAAAACCAATAAAACCACTTATGCACCGAGGGAAAAGGTGGAAATGGAACTAAAGGTAGAAGACGGCATTGGTAGCCCGGTTGAGGGGAATTTTTCTTTGGCTGTTGTTGATGACAAGTTGATCACTTTTACCGATGATAAACAAGACAATATCACATCCAATTTATTGCTTTCGTCTGACTTAAAGGGTGAGGTTTATGAACCATCATTTTACTTTGATCCGGAGGAAGAAAAGGCACCTGAAGCCATTGATTATCTTCTGCTAACGCAGGGATGGCGACGGTTTAATTGGTCAGAGGTACTTCATATGAAGAAGATTATCCTGCAAGAGAAGGAGCGTTACGATATGATTTTAGGCCAAATAACCAATTCAGCAGGAAAAGGAGTGAAAGCAAGAGTTGTAATAGTTGATGAAAAGCTCAATAAATTTGTTAAACTGACTACAGGTAAGGGAGGTCGCTTTTCAGTATCTGATTTAGATGACTATAAACTGCTTCGCGTTTTTGCTCTTCCGCTTGATCGTAATGAAAGCAATATTCGAATTAACATTAGTCAGGCCACGCCCAATATAAAAAAGTACTCGCCAGATAGTCATGTTGGGTTTGGTAAAGTGAAAGTTAATCCATTAATCGCTGAAACGAAGGAGGTCAATAATTCCATTTCAATGGATATTGCAGACGCAGATAATAGTCAGGAGATCAGTTTACTATCATCTGATTTTGCAATGGAAGAGGATGCAGTTGCTCTTGATGAGGTTATAACAGTAGCATATGGCAGCCAGCGAAAAAGTGAGCTGACAGGTGCAATTACAACTGTTTCAACCAGTGAGTTAAGAAGTAATGGCTCAACCTTAAATGGTGTATTGCAAGGGCAGGTAGCCGGTGTACAAGTTATCAATAACAATGGATCACCGGGTGCCCGATCGTCTGTGATTATCAGGGGTACATCTGCTGTATCGGCAAATAATGAACCCTTGTATATTGTAGATGGTGTTCCGGTAACCAATATTCAGACGGTGGATCCGGATAATATTAAAAATATCAACGTATTAAAGAGTGCAGCTTCTACAGCATTATACGGATCAAGAGCTGCGAATGGTGTTATTATTATCAATACGAAAGATGGCTATTACAATAATTATCGCCGAACAAGAAAGTATGCGCGTAAGATGGTGCAGCAGTATGTTTCCAATGCCTATGTTTTTGATCTTGTAAAGGAGTTTTATGTGCCACACTATGGTCGTAAAGGTGATATGAATGACAAACTGGATAAGCGTGAAACCATCTATTGGAATCCGGCCATCAAGACTGATAAAAAGGGAAAAGCCAAAGTGGTGTTCTATAACTCAGATGAGATAACCACTTTTCGGTCGATTGTAGAAGGAGTTGGAAATAATGGATTGGTTGGAAGGGCAGAGGCATTCCATAATGTAGAGAAACCTTTGACCATCGAAGCGAAATTTCCACCTTACGTTGTATTTGAAGATATACTGGAAGTACCTGTTTTAATTACCAATAATTCTGATGAAAAGATAGAAGGAGCATTGGCTCTGATGATTCCTGAAGACTGGGAATGGCTAACTCCACCACCTGCAAGTGTTAGTATTGAGGCCAACGGATATTCCGAAATTATCATGCATATCAAAGTTGGTCCTGAGGTTGGAAAAGAAACAATTAGTCTGGATTTTAATACAGAACAAATGCATGTTGAAAATAAAAATGAGACACAGGTAGTTAGTAAAGGCTTTCCGGCAGAGATGTCTTATTCGGCAAGAGCTAAGGAAGCAACATTCAGCTTCGATCTGTCAAAGGCGGTTAATCAAAGCACTGAAATGAGCATCTCAGTTTACAACAATGTTCTGGCGGAAATGATGGATGGTATAGAATCAGTTATCCGTGAGCCATACGGTTGCTTTGAGCAGGCCAGTGCGTCCACATATCCGAATATATTAATCTTGAAATACCTGCAGGAGAATAAAGAACTAAGTGATGAACTCAAAGAAAAGACCCTGAAATATATCAGTGCCGGGTATAAAAAACTGGTTGGTTACGAAACTAAAGATCATGGTTTCGAATGGTTTGGTCATACTCCTCCACACGAAGGACTTACTGCCTTCGGACTGATGGAGTTCTATGATATGATGGAAGTTTATCCGAATGTGAGTGTAGACATGATAAAAAGAACCAAGGATTGGTTATTGAGTCGAAAAAATGGTAAAGGTGGGTTCCATACCAATAGAGGTAAATATGGTTTTTCGGGTGCTTCAGAAAAAGTGACAGCAGCATATATTGTTTATGCATTTTCTGAGGTTGGTGTTCAACCAGAACTCTATCAGTTAGAGTATGAAAAGGCATGGAAGGAAGCACTAAAGAGCAAAGATGCTTACCGGGTAGCTTTAATGGTCAATGCATCTTTAAATCGAAATGATCAGCAGAAAGCACAGCCTTTGTTAGATATAATCACCAGTAAATTAAGCAAAGGGAAAGTGGAGAAGTTGATAGCGGATCATTCTATAGTACGTTCCTGGGGTAAATCGCTGCAGGTAGAAGTAGCCGCATTATCTGCTATGGCTTTGATGAAAAACGATGATCAAAATTTTACTGAGGTACTTACACTGATGGATTATATTTTCGGTGCTCGCAGTTACGGAGGATTCGGTTCAACACAAGCCACGGTGCTGTCCTTAAAAGCCATTACCCAATATGCTTCTATTGTGAATAAAATACCTGAAAACGGTAGTGTTACGATTACGATCAACGATAAAGATGTGATAACAAAAACGATTAGCAGCGACGATAAGTTGGTAAAGATTGAAGAACTGGAGCAGTACCTGACCAGTGGTGTACAGACCTTTCATGTTCGCTTTAATGATCTGTCTAATCCTGTGACATTTTCTGCAAATGCCAACTGGCGACAAACAATACCTGTTTCATCGAAGGCGTGTAAGGTACAGATTCAAACACAGCTGATGGCAGATAAGTGTAAAAAGAATGAGTTGGTTCGTCTGTCAACCCGAATCATTAATAAAGGCCAAAGTGGTTTGCCAATGACGGTCGCAATGGTGGGATTGCCTTCTGGTTTATCTGCACAGCCCTGGCAGTTGAAGAAAATGCAGGAAGAGCATGTGTTTGACTATTACGAGATTCATAAGAACTATGTAGTTTTCTATTATAGGGAGTTAGGGCCCAATACCAGAAAAACAATTAATCTGGACTTGAAAGCCGAAATGCCAGGAGTTTATTCTTCTCCGGCCAGTTGCACTTATTTGTATTATACCAATGAGTTTAAAGACTGGCATCAGGCTGGAAGCATTGAGATAACTGATTAAAAACAAAGCATCTCCGGGGAATAAATATTTCATCCTCGGAGATTTTCCTTTTATACCGTTCTGAAAAATAATCGACTTCTTCTATTGAACTTTAAATTAAATACCTTAAATTAGATTTCGTTGTTTGATTAATGCTAAAGGGAAAGAGCTATTAATTTTGCAACATAAAGAATAATTAATCGGGATACAGTATAGTACATGCACTAATATTTAGTGGAATGTGAAAAGGTCTTTGACATACTGCAATCCCTTGAAAAAATCCTTACATACATTGTCGTGTTTGATCAGGAGAATCAATTAAATTATCGTGTAAGTTTCCTATAGTGACGATTGTATTGTTATTTTTCTTACAACCTATCTGTACAGTTGTAGAAATGGTTGAACGTTTCTGATTAGCCTTTTGGAAGGTTGTACAGTTCGATGAACAGTATCGTTTTGCTACTCTCAGTTTATAAAATCGGATAAGTGCTTCTATTTTTCTTCTCGCCAATTGTAGAGTATTCTAAATGATTCTGTTTTACTGCTCTCAACTTATTAAGTCGATCAAATGATTCGTATTTATTCTTCTCACATTGTAAAGCATGTTGTATGATTCTGTTTTCGTTCATGTATCCGGTAGAGTAGCTTGAGTGATTCTATTTTCTTTCTTACAAGTTGTAGAGTAGGTAGTTTGTTTCCGATTTTCTTCTGGCAATTTGAAGAGCTATTTATTCAGAATACTCATTCATACATACAAACCGGTGAGCTAATAACATGTTCATGATTTATATGTTGATTATTGATTGACTAAATAATTAAACCTTATGCTCCTATCCGGCTTATGCTGGATCTTCTATTGCACTTTTAACGACTTAATTTTAAACTTTAAAGAACATTCTTATGCACAAAATTGCCTATTCATTGTTTTCGCACAAGGCCTTTTTTACTTTCGTTAAAGAATTATTGGCCATCCTTAGTTCAGCCAGTGTTGATATTGCTGGGATGAGTGTTTTTGTTGACAAGGTATCAAGAGCATTTCATAATTTTGATATGGCCTTATCACGTGATTACGTGGATCCATTCACCGTAAAGATTAATGCAGCTGACCGGCAGCGCGATTTGCGTTTCCTGGGATTTAAAAATTATGTGGAAGCCTGCAGTTACCGTCAGGAAGAGACTTGGCAGAAGGCGGCTGTACAAATTAAAGCAGCCATTGAACGTTACGGTAATGACTTGTATCGCTTATCCTTACCAGAAGAGTCGGCTGCATTACAAAATCTGATGACCGATCTGGGTGAAGAGCCATTGAGTACTGCCT
>NZ_CEXQWX010000072.1:21245-29172 GCF_982718395.1 Carboxylicivirga sp. | reverse complement strand
ATCGTAACTTTTATCTTTATAGAGAGCTTTAGTATTACAGCCCATTAAAACGATGACCAATAAAAACACGCTTAATATTTTCCTAATATTCTTCATCATTATCTTTGATTTTCTCGATTTGTCCTTAATACCTACACTACTGCACCGTAAGAGACACTTCCTTCCGGATATCACGAGAGGAACTACCAATTGAAATTTTGTAGTCTCCCTTACTCACCTGCCAATCATGTATGTCAACGTTGTAAAATGAGAATGCATTCTTATCCAGCTGAATCCTTACATTCTGCTGATCTCCCGGCTGAAGTTTTATTTTTTCAAATGCCTTGAGTTCCTTTACCGGACGTGCAACCTGGGGATTAATTTCGCCCACGTAAACTTGAACGACTTCGCTTCCGGCCATTTTTTCGGTATTTGAAACAGGTATGATCAGCTCAAAGGTTTGACCGTCGATCTCTTTTAATTTAACCTCACCGTATTCGAAATCGGTATAAGATAAACCGTGGCCAAAGGCGAAACGCGGTTCAATATTGTTTTTTTCAAGGTATCGGTAACCTACAAAAATTCCTTCGTGATAAACTGATTTCAGATTCTCGTTTCGATAATACTTTAAACCGGGAGCATCCTCTTTCTTCACGTAAAAGGTAGAGGGCAGTTTTCCCGAAGGATTAGCATTACCAAGCAAGACATCAGCGATGGCATTTCCTCCTTCCTGACCACCAAACCAGGCCTGAACAATTGTGGGAACATCATCAGCCCAGGCTTCCATTACAGGTGGTGTTCCGGTAATCATCACCACAGCGGTATTGGGGTTTGCTTTGCTAACTGCTTTGATCAACGTATCCTGATTTTCCAATACCAGAAAATTTTTGTCCCGGCCTTCTCCTTCAAATTGATCTGAAAGACCGGCAAAAATGACAGCCATATCAGAGTTTTTAGCCAACTCAACAGCTTCCGCGATAAGATCTTCTCCAGGAATTTCCCAGCCCAACTTTATTTCTGAAATACCTGATTTTTTGAAGTACTCGAGCTCAAGATCATAATAGGAATTCTCCTTCAAGCTAATTTTACAGGTATCAATGGTGCTTTCTACATTCTCCTTCCAATTCTCAATAATTGTTTCCCCATTGATTTTTAAACGAACACCATCTGTATGCCGTATGAAGAACTTATACTCTCCACTAGCTGGTGTATTAATTTTCCCTTTCCATCTGGCTGAATACTCCCTGTTTTGGCAGATGTTATACATATCCGGTCTGGGAGCATCAAAGTACCACATAAAATTAATCTCCTCGTCTTCACGGGTAAAATGTGGCTTTCCCTCAAGATTAGGATTGGTAAAATACTCAGCTTGCAAACAATGTTTATTAGTTTTATTTGTAAAATACTTGCTTTCAAGCACTCGAATATCATCTTTTATGGCAGTTCCCAGAGAATATTCAAATTGCAATCTTTTATCCGCTTTACTTGTTAAACCCTCCAGAGGAGAAACTGAGTATGGTGGGTAAACTTTCGCGCTGCCTCCTCCACCTACTCTGGCATATGCCGTATTGGGTCCGATAACTGCAATCTTTTCGAATTTTTCAGGATCAATAGGCAGGAGATCGTTTTCGTTCTTTAAAAGCACAATTCCATTAACAGCAGCTTCATATGCAATCTGATTGTGCAACCTACTATTAATATAACCTTTACTCTCCTTTTGAGGATGATCAAAAAAGCCTGCCTCAAATTTGACTCTTAAGATCCGTCGCACCATTTCATCGATTCTCTCTTCGGTAATCAACTTGTCTGCCAGTGCTTGTTTTACATCTTCATTATTCAAATATTTATCGTTGGGCATTTCAATGTCCAATCCTCCATTAATACTACCAACTGTACTTCGCGTTGCTCTCCAATCGGACACAACGAAACCCTTAAATCCCCATTTATCCTTAAGTACTTCATTCAGGAGGTAGTTATTTTCACAGGCGTAGATTCCATTAACCAAGTTGTACGATGCCATTACCGACCACACTTTCCCTTCCTGCACTGCAGCTTTGAACATGGGAAAATAGATTTCGTGCATGGTACGTTCGTCTGCTATTACATCCAAAGTTTTTCTGTTCCACTCCTGGTTATTGCATGCAAAATGTTTCACGCATGCCAAAACATCCTCACTTTGCACTCCCTGAATGTATGGAACAGCGATCTGACTTGCCAGATATGGATCTTCTCCAAAGCTTTCAAAGTTTCTGCCTCCCACCGGGATTCTGTGAATGTTAACACAGGGAGCCAGTAAGCAATTTCGTCCATTCTCTTTGGTTTCACGTCCCAATAAGCCCCCAACATTTCGCATCAAGTCCCTGTCCCAGGAAGAGGCCAATGCTACCGGCGAAGGCAAAGCTGTTGATGTCCCCAATGTAACTCCAACCGGGCCATCGGTCATTTTCAGGCCTGGTATCCCTAAACGAGTATTTTCTCTGGTGTCCATTTTATACCCGGAAAGCTGCTCAATTTTTTCGTCCAGGGTCATCCTACTAAGCAGATCTTCTATTCTCTGTTCGACATCTGAATTTTTATTTTTATAAATGATTTTGTTACTGCAGGAAATCAATGCGATGACCAATAACAACGCACTGATAAAAAGATGATTCCTTTTCATATCAACAATATATTCGGTTCTTACAATTCATTTACACCTGTGTGATAACCGACAGGCAACATACCCCAACTTCATGTAGTGGTTTCGGGCATGCAAATATTTTCGTGTTCTCTACAAATCATTCTCTCCAACTACTTCTTTCTCCGCTTAAGATCCTCCTTCAGGATCGATCGCGTCAACGAATCAGTGTCCTGATATTGCTCACGAAGTGATTTTAATTTTTCCAGCATTTCCTTCTTTACTGAAGCATAGGCCGGATCACTGATAACATTTCTCATTTCAATCGGATCCTTTTCCAGATCATACAGTTCCCATTCATCCACATCGTAATAGAAATGGATCAGCTTGTACCTTTTGGTTCTCACGCCATAATGTCTTTTTACAGCATGTATACCAGGATATTCAAAGTAGTGGTAATACACCGCATCACGCCAGTTCTCACTATTTCCTTCCAGCAGTGGCAGCAGGCTTCTTCCCTGCATGTCATCCGGTATTGCAACACCTGCCACATCCAGGAAGGTTTCCGCAAAGTCCAGGTTCTGCACCAAATCATCATTTACCGATCCAGGATTTATTTTGCCTGGCCAACTCATCAAGAGTGGTGTACGGAAAGACTCCTCGTACATGAATCGCTTATCGAACCATCCATGTTCTCCCAGATAAAATCCCTGATCGGAGGTATATACGATCAGTGTATTCTCCGCCAATCCTTTTTCATCAAGGTAATCCAACAAGCGACCAACATTTTCATCTACCGATTTGATACAGGCAAGGTAGTCTTCCATGTAACGTTGGTATTTCCAACGTACCAGATCTTTTCCCTTAGGTGCTTTCTTCTTGAACTCCTTATTGATCGGACCATATACTTCATCCCATTTTTTTCGTTCTTTTGGAGTCATGCGATCAAGGTTTTTATGGTACGCCTTCTCATACCACCTTAGAAATTGCTCATGGCCCATCTCTTTTACAATGGCTGGATCAATTTTATTATCGTTGCTCAAGCCCATGTGATCGGAAATTCTCATTTCCGCATCACGCGCTGCGGTTCCCCTGTTCGCATAGTTGTCAAACAGAGTCTCCGGTTCCGGAATTTTCTCTCCTTTGAAATCGTTAAGATGTTTTTGGGATGGCAGCCATTCCCTGTGAGGTGCTTTATGGTGATACATCAGCATGAATGGTTTGGAATCATCTCTTCCCTTTTCCAGCCAATCTATGGCAAAATCTGTTGTAACATCTGTCACATATCCTTTCACATTAACCGTTCCTTCCGGTGTTTTAAAATCTGGATTGTAGTAGTTTCCCTGCCCTGGCAGCACCCTCCAAAAGTCAAATCCCGTAGGCTCTGATTTCAGGTGCCATTTTCCAACAACAGCTGTCTGGTATCCCGCTTTCTGCAACAACTTTGGAAATGTTTGCTGCTTCCCGTCGAATACATTCACATTATCTCTTACGCCGTTGAGATGGCTAAATTTCCCGGTCATTACCACAGCACGGCTTGGGGAACAGATTGAATTGGTAACAAAAGAGTTATCGAATCGAACTCCCTGTTGAGCCAACCGATCGATGTTGGGTGTTTCAATTAATTTGGAACCGTATGCGCTGATCGCCTGATAGGCATGATCGTCACTCATTATGAAAATAATGTTAGGGCGTTTTTCCTCTGCGCGAACCTCTTCTGTCGAAAATAATCCGGCAACCATACCGACCAAAGAAATTAATCCTAGAGCTAATTTATTTAGATTCATTTTTTATGTGTTTTACTATCCAATAATCAAGTACTTTTTTCAGATTTCTATCCTTAGTATTTGTTGCAACTTCAGCTATTTCATCTTTGTATGGATGTGCATCCTCTCCAAGGATATCCAACAGATTCGCGGCCCGAAGAGCCACCTTGCTATTTCCATTGGTCAACTCTTTCACAATGCATTGCAAAGCTTTTTCTTTCTGACCGGACAAATACAGACCTTCTGCTGCGACCACTCTGACATCACCTGACTTATCATTCAAATGTTTTTCAAATGCAGCAATCGATTGGGGATCCTGTGACTTTAAAATCACGAGACCGGTGGCCGCCCAGAATCGCACACTGGAATTCTCATCTTCCATGCGAGTCCGTAACAGATCGAGGTCTTCCTTTTTTCCAGCACTGGCGATTTCTGCAGTTTCAACGATTTTATCAAATGGAAAATCGCCTTTTCGAATGTGTTCGTAAACAGGCATCTGTTTGGAAATTTTTACAATCTCCCCCTCCGGAATGAAGCCGGCATCTTTTACCTGAAGAATATGTTGATGATTCGCCTCTCTCAACTCATTCAGCATCTCTGAATACTCTTCATTGTTTGCCAGATTATAAATTTCATGCGGATCATTCACTACATCATAGAGTTCTTCAACCGGTTTGGTTTGCCAGAACAAGGATTGGATTTCGTTGCACTTTCCATCTCTGTAATGAGCTTCCCATGCTTTTGCTGAGGCAGCTTTCCATAAATACTCTATATGCTGTCCCAAAACACGGTTTGGCATATAATTTCGGATGTAGTGATAGCGTTTGGTACGAATCCCCCGGGAAAGGTCGAACCGTTCGTCCATTCGTCCTCGAAATCCTATGGAGTATTTGCGGGTTTTTTCCTCATACGCTCCCATAAATGCTTTCCCATGCATATTTAATGGAGGTTGAATTCCTGCCAGGCTCAACACAGTAGGCCCGAGATCCACCAAATTGATAATGCGATCGGTTCGTTTCCCCGAAGAAAATGGCGTCAAATGTTGAAATCGCTTTGGAATACGGACAATCATCGGGATTTTGGTCCCCGCGTCGTTGATAAACCGTTTGCTGAATGGCAATACACCGCCATGATCGGAATAGTAAAACACGATGGTATTCTCCCACTCCCCACTCTCTTTCAACTCTGCAATCATCTCTCCCAACTGGTCATCCAGTTGCTTCATTCGGTGATAATAAACCGCATAATCCTTCCTGATCTCAGGCAAGTCGGGATGATATGGAGCCAACGTGACATCCTTCGGATCAACGCAAAGACTTTCCGGCTGCACATGGATCCTGCTCTCATGAGTGATATTAAAATTGAAGACGGCAAAGAAGGGCTCTCCTTCCTTACGATTCCTGTAATGTGCCTTCCTGCTTGATTCATCCCAAACCCCTTCGGGTTCAGGCATATTGTAGTCTTTTTTGGCATTGTTGGTACAATAGTAGCCGGCATCTCTCAGGTACTGCGGGAAAAACCGGAAAGAATCAGGAATCGGATAAGTACTCCGCATATTTTCAGTTCCAAGCGCACTGGCATACATACCCGAAATCAGGGATGAGCGTGCTGGCGCACAAACCGGGGCATTGGCGAAGGCATTGTCAAATACAACACCTTCGGCAGCCAATGCATCCAGATTGGGGGTTTGAGCGACCGAATCTCCATAACATCCCAGGTACGGACTATTGTCCTCGCTAACCAACCATAATATGTTAGGGGGTTGTTGATATTCCTGACATACCCCCAGGCCATGAGCTCCCATGGCAAGTCCCAGTAGAACCAGGGCCCTTTTTAGATTTTTATTTACTTTCAACATGATGCAACTGATTATTACTCCAATGGAATCTCCCGTTTACTAACACAGTTAAGTATTTCCTTGACGATCTCTGGTTTTTGATTCACCAAATCGTTCAGTTCAGTGGGATCATCCTTCAAATTGTATAGCTCCCAGGTTTCATTGTTTTTCTGTACCAGTTTCCAATTCCCCTTTCTATACATTCTAAAGTTTTTAATTCCTGAGGTCAGCAAACGATCTCTCATGAATTGTTCTCCCGAAAGAAGTGGCATGAGGGACTGGCCGTCCAGTTTCGGTGTTTTTTCACCATTTTCGGTTACTTCCGGATACTCTCCTTCTCCAATTTCAAGTAAAGTAGGGAGCAAATCCACAATGTGCCCCGGGCCATCAACAATCTTATTTTCAGGAATTTTATCCGGCCAATATGCTATGAAAGGCGTATTACTTCCCCCCTCATGCCCAAATTGCTTGTAATACCGAAATGGCGTATTACCTAAATTGGCCCATGCCGCACATAACGTCCGCCAGGAATCGGCTCCGCCAGGAGGTATTGAGAAATCCCTGTTGCTATCGTAGGGACAAGATCCATTGTCCGAAAGGAAAAAAACAACCGTATTCTCCAGCTCTCCAAGTTCTTCCAGCCTTTTCAGTACCCTGCCAATGTTTTGATCCAACCGGTCTATCATCGCAGCGAAAACAGCCATTTCAAGATCCAATTCATCTTTTTCTTTATCAGTAAGCGAATCCCACGGACGATACAATGGAATTTTCTTGCGAATTTCATAATCACTTTTAGGAGCACCCCGAAACTTATTGATATTGCCTTCGGATGGACTGAGCTTGCAATCTTTATCTATAAGCCCGAGTTTGACTAATTTTTTGTACCTATTCTTTCTTATTTTATCCCAACCTTTCAGGTATTTGTATCGATATTTGGCGATATCCTCCGGCCTGGCCTGAAGGGGAAAATGTGCCGAATGATAGGGCAAATACAAAAAGAAAGGATCATTCTTTGTTGTCGCCTCATTTAGAAATTTTAAAGCATAATCCGTAACAAAATCGGTTTTGTACAATGGTTTCTGACTTGCCTCAATTTCACTTACTTCAAGCTTCTTCTTACCCAGGTTAAAGCTGTGCTTAAAAGTTCCGGATGGAGGTACAAAATATTCATTGCTTAAATGATACCAGAAAGAATAATCGAAACTATTTGCAGCCTGACATCTTTCCGGCACCCAAGAGTCAAAATGCTGTTTTCCGCACATTATGGTAGTGTAACCAGCTTCCTTCATCAACTGCCCCATTGATTGGGAGCGGTGATCCCCTTTGAACAGTCCGGTGAACAGACTCGAACGACTTGGGTTGCATTTAGCCATGTTGTAAAACTGTCTGAAGCGAACTCCCTTACTGGCTAAACGGTCCAGGTTGGGGGTCTTGATTTCGCTACCGTAACACCCAATATCCGAATACCCGATATCATCCGCCATGATCAACACAACATTGGGCCGTGTTTTTTCCTCCTTTTCTGAATTTGCCGTTGCCGTGAAACCACTGGTAAGCAACAGGGAAAAAGTAATTGTATTTTTTAAACTTAATTTCATATCTCTTATACTTTTACACCAAATGCGATAATTAAATGGGCTAAATAAAAACATGTAATATTTTGATCTTATTCATCTGTATATAATTTTCTTATTAAGGTCAGATGGAACTTACCATAGATTAAATAAT
>NZ_CEXQWX010000072.1:0-21145 GCF_982718395.1 Carboxylicivirga sp. | reverse complement strand
TTATTTAATCATGGACGTTTCAAGGCAAAAAAGTAAGGCATAGTTGTTCTACGTCGCATCTTTTTTAACGCAGAATAAGGTCAAAAGAAACTGTTTGTATAGCTCATTTGTCGGTTTTGGTAGTACACCAACGAATTAATCCATGCTCAGATAATGATCCAACAGAGGATCATTTGTCTCTTTCATCCAATCTGCAAGTGCTTTCCGTTTCTTTTTAATCTCCTCCTGGTATTTCGGATCATCTATTAAATTGTTGAGGGCATCCGGATCGTTCCGGAAATCATAAAACTCTTCTTTCACCCTGTATTTAAATAGCTTGACCCTCTCCTTTATTCGGGTATTTTCCTGAGCCGCCTTGTTCATGGCTTTGAATGTTCTGCCCGATTGCGACTCGTTCCGAAAAACCGTTTCCCCGTCAGACCAAAAATTATAGATATATCCAAATCGTTGATCCTGTACACATCGCATGGGAAATTTCTTTCCTGGTTTGGTTTCATAAAACTGGGTGTAAACCACCTCCCTGTTTTCCTGCTTATTGCCTTTCAACAATGGAAGAAATGATTTTCCGTCCAATCCCTCCGGAATATCCATCCCCAACGCATCCAATATTGTTGGAAAGAAATCAATCCCCGAAATAAAGTGTTCCGAATCAACCAGCCCTCCTTGCACTTCTCCCGGCCACCATACAATCCATGGTGTTTTGGTGCTGTGCAGGTAACAGTTGGTCTTTGCAAAAGGTAATGCCATTCCGTTATCCGATAAAAACATGACCAGTGTATTGTTCTCCACGCCTTCTTCTTTCAAGGTCTGCATAATTTTACCTACCGTATCATCAAGACGTTTTACTGAACTATAGTACTCGGAAATCTCTAACCTCACTTGAGGAAGATCCGGGAGAAAGTCAGGAACAGAAACTTCATCTGTTCGATAAGTTCTTGAAGGGGGGGAGATATTTATGTCAGGCCATTTCGTTTTTTCCTGGTCACTGCCAGCAAATGGACGATGCGGATCACGTGAGTTGGCCATCAAATAAAATGGCCTTCCCTCTTCTTTAGATCGCCGAATGAAATTTCTCACTTCACGGTAATAGCTATCTTTGTTACGTCCCATTCCTGTGTGCTCCATATCAAGGGCTACATCCCACGGTGTATCTTCCCTTGGGGTTGAATGTTCTCTTTTACCTATTACCCCGGTTAGATATCCTGCCTCATTTAAAGTGTTGATAATAGTGGGTATCTGCTTTTTCGTGTGATAAAAGCCTTCAATACCACTATTGTGAGGATATAAACCGGTTGCTATAGCTCCACGCGAGGGTTGACATACTGCAACGCTTACATGCGCATTGGAAAATCTCATTCCTTTTTGAGCCAAGTTGTCAATATTGGGGGTAATATTCTCAACCTCACAACCATATGCTCCAACTGAATTCCAGTTCAAATCATCGGCAGTAATCAACAATACATTCCAATTCTTATCCTTCGGTACACCAGTTTTATTGACGCAACTTGCTGTTACAGACAAAACCATCGCAGCAATCCCAACACTTATTAGTGCACTTCTTCTTCGATTCATATTTTCTTTTCTATAAAGTTTTTCCCACCATCAAACAACTACTTCCATTCTTTTTATCCGGATACAGGCGACAGTGTGGCTGCACTCCTGTCGAGCAGGATTGCAGGTCTTATTGCTATTCGAACAAGTATTTATTTTCACTAAAACGATATGGCTTTCTGATTCCACTTTTGTTCAGACCGAGTTTTTCTCCATCTCCGGTGATTGCACCGTTGTTGAAACAAAAGCCGATGACCAACTCTCCATCTGCCTCTTTCAGGTCGGCTACAAGGCAGCGGAAAGAACCATTGGACTTTACTTTTCCTACAAAGGCCTTATGCCAGTAAGCAGAAGGATCACCTTTCGAGGCGTTGGAAATCACGACACTATGAGCTGCAAAATTGGAATTCAGTTGACCTTCAACAATGAACTGTTTCTTTTTTTCGTCAAATTTCACACTGTATTTATTCAGTTGAACCTCAGGAGTTATCATTCGATCTTCTCCATTCCCACTAAACAGAGGATGTTTCCAGAGGATAGCAGCAGCAGCATTACTTAGGTAGACCCGACTATCATCATTGAAAACTCGCTTATACGCTTTGTTTACCGGACCCATAAGTGAATTTCCAAGGTCTAAAGTTTCCCGGGGACCGATATGGCCAAGCCCCAAAGCGTGCGTCAGTTCGTGAATCAGGGATTTCAATTTTATTTTCTCCAGAAATCCTGCTCCTAAATCATCAGTTACATTTATTTTCCCTTGGCCTTCGTTGTAATTGGCAAAACAAGTTCCTCCGTCTTGCACATTTCCTCCCCCACGGCTACCACGTTTACGTTTGGGATAATTTAATATCCACCAAACCAGATTTTCCGCAGGCTCATCAAATTCATTTTTTGCCTGCTCAATTACCTCATTCTTGATTTCAGACAATTTTTTGTAGGACGGATGATCGTAATTGTACTTCCCTTTCACAGTCATAACAATGGGGTACCCCTTATTGTCACGTTCTATTCTCAACGGATTTTCACAGGGATATCCCCAATAGTTCATCCATTTCGCGAAGAAAGCTTCCGAATAGTCTGCAATCTCCTTGTATCGTTCCATATATCCTTCAGGAAACTCCTTGTCAGCGGGAACAAAAAGTACCATACGTAATTTCATCTCCTGATTTGGTAAATTCTCCTTTGTTTCTGTTCCTTTATTTGATGCTTGTACTGATATAGCCGATAATAGCAGGACAAGCCCCAATAGTTTTCTAATATTTTTCATTGCTTATTATTTTTCATTCATGCAAAACACTTATCAGCAATAGTTTGCAAAAAGTATATTGCTTGATGTTTTAGTTATATTTACTTTATTGCTTAATTAAAAAGATAGGTTCCGTTCTCAAATGTGTAGGTCTTTTCGATTCCTTTTCCAAGACCAAGTTTTCCTGTTACTCCTGAAATAGCACCATTATCAAAGCAGAAGGCAATAACTAATTTCCCTGAAGCCTTATTCAGTTCAAATATGTCGCAGGTAAAAGTCCCGTCATCTGCCACCTCTCCTACAAAAGTTTTTCGCCAATAATCCGGTTTGTCACCATTCGTGTCATTTGCAATCACAACACTGTGAGCGGCATAATTCGAAGCCAATTTACCGGAGAGTTGAAGGACATTCGTTTGATCATCATAAGATGCCTGAAAGTCGGTCATCTGTATGGTTGGAACGGTATTCACGTGGTCATAATTCCCATCAAAAAGGGGATGTTTCCATAACATAGCTGCCGAAGCTTTGGTCAGGTAAACCCTGTCATCATCCGGGTAATTTTTGTGATATGATTTAATCGTAGGCCCCATCAATGAGTTTCCCAGATTATCCATCTCCAGCGGACCAATATGACCTAATCCCAATGCATGTGTCAACTCGTGAATGACAGCTTTCAATTTAAACTCGACAGCTGTTCCAGCAGCCAGATTGTCATCCCCGGGCTCAATAATTGAACCGGTATTGGGGGTAAAATTGGCAGAAGCGGTTCCTCCCTGAAAATCTCCGCCTCCCCGGTAAGCTTTGGACGATGGTCCAGGATAACTGATTACCCACCAGGTTTGGTTTTTCTCTGGAATTCCATATTTATTAATTGCTTCAGGTATTACTTCCGACTTGGCATACCCGAGTTCATCGTATTTCCCACTACTTTGCGTGTACTTCCCTTTGATTCTCCACATGACCGGATAGCCGTCCGCATCCTTCTGTATTTTCAACGGATTTTCACAATTGTACCCCCAGTGGTTCATCCATTTTTTAAAGAACCAGTCGGAATACTCAGTCACCTCCTGCATTCGCTCTTTATAATCAGCCGGCAATTCCACATCCGAAGGAGTAAACATGACAATTTGCAATCCTGTCCAGGTATCATATTCTTCGGTTGGTTCTTTCGTTTCTGGTTCTTCAACGACCGGACTATCCGAACTATCAGAACAGGACCAGACTAAAAATACTACAAAAAAGGCCATCAATATACTTCTCTGTTTCATTGTGTTTGTTTTTTTAAGTATAATGTTGAAAATCTTAACTAATCAGACTCACTGCTCCTGCATATCTGGCAATAAATTCATCAGTAAGATTCAGGATATTAATCCTGTAAATATCCTCTATGAAACGATTTCAATACTGTACCTCCTTATAAACAAGGGAGATTTTGGCAGATAACAGGGCATACGTTTACCAGAACACAGAAATGGTTCTGTACTCAATTTCCCTATAACAATAATTTGAAAGCTGAACTAAATCAAGCAGATATACTATGATCTCTGTGTTCTTTAAAACACTATTGTATAAAGAACACAGAGATTAAATACTCTATTCAGGATCTTCCATCAAATTCGGATTGACGTCAATTGCTGATTGCGGTACAGGCCACAAATAATAGGTATCCGGATTAAACAGCTTTTGCCCGCAAAGGTTTTTAACACTGTTGTCCAGATCTCCCTCTAGTACATTTTTATCCGGCACCCGGTCCGGTCCAAGTGGAATACCATATACATTGGGGTCTGCAAACACCTGTTCACCCAAACGGTGACGGCGGACGTCAAAAAATCGTTGAGGTCCTTCGGTGGCCAGTTCAAACCTGCGCTCGTTCAGAATGATGTTTAAAGCTTCATCAACGCTTGCTACAGCTCCATAAGAAGTTTCAACATCCGGCATGTTAACTCTTGTCCGAACTTCATCAACCAACTGCATGGCAGGAGCGATATTGCCAGTCTCTCCCAACAGGGCTTCGGCATACATCAAAATCACTTCGGCGAAACGCATTACCTTGTAATCGACATGGCACTCTATTGAGGAAACCACATCAAAGTCAACATACTTCCAAATATTATATCCGGTTGGATTTGTAGGTTTATTGACATCATCTGTAGTGACTCCCCCCGGAGGTTTAATCTTGGGATGCGGATCAAAGATATATGTTGGAGTAATCCCATCGATACTGCTTTTCGCAGGGATCTCTTCACCGGCCCGCAGGACTGTAATATCCAATCTTGGGTCTCTACTATCCCATGGATTAGCATTATCGTATCCGGATTCAGGATCATGCACATCCTTTCCATTTGCCATTTGAAAAGCTTCAATCAAACGGTTAGTAACACCCAGGTAAGTACTGTTTTTATTAGTACCACCAAAAGCTCCTTTCGGCACCACACATCGATTATATGTATGAGTCCTGGTTTCCGGATCAAAGTTTGATGTTAAAATGGCTTCATTTGAATTCCCGTGTTCTGATTCCGAAGTAAATAATTTTCTGTATCCTTCAACTCCCTGATCCAGGCTATACACTCCACTACCATAAACCGATTCACAGGCTTCACGCGCCTCCATATACAATTCATTGGTATTGGTATGCCAATCAATGGCATTTAGCAAATGTCTTGCTTTAAAAGCTAATGCGGCACCTTGGGTAATACGGCCAATGTCGTTACCTGAATATTGTTCCGGTAAAATAAGAGCAATTTCAGAAAATTCCTGCTTTACAAACTCGAATACTTTCTCACGTGTGGCTCTTTTGGGAAAGAAATCGGGGGCTGTTGGTTCTGTTACCAATGGAACTGCACCAAACAGGAAATTCAGTCGGGCATAATTCATTGCCCTTATAAAACGAGCCTCGGCAATAAAACGTTGTTTTAAATCTTCATCTATTTCAGCCATTGGCGCACGGGTAATGAACTCATTACAATCCCTTATTAAACTGTAACGATCCCATTCATGTCCAATTACAATTGCAGAGGAATTAAAATCTATATTCGCAAACCTTATGGCTCCACCACTTGCTCTGTCCCAACCATCTTCGGTAAATAGCTGGTAGATAATTTCGCTTTTATATGGAAAGCCAAAATTGTTACTTCCGGGATGCGGCAGTTGACGATAGAGTCCGTTCAAGGCAAATCGAAGATCAGCTTCTGTTTTCCATACACTACCTTCGGAGTAGCTATCTTCTGGTATGCGGGTAAGATAATCTTCACATCCGGCAAATAAGAATGCAAATAGTACTTGGATAACTAATATTTTGAGTTTCATAACGTTCTTCTTAAGTTTTTTAGAATGTTAAGTTTAATCCGAAAGAAATGGTTCGTGCCAGTGGATAATCGGCAGCACCGGCTCCCAATTGAGGATCCCATCCGTAGTCTTCGGCAAAGTAGTTGTTCCAGATCAGAAACGCATTTTCGACAGACGTATACATTGACATTCCTTTTATGAAGCCAATCCTGTTAACCAACGATTTATTAAAAGCATAAGATAAGCTGATATTCTTCATCCGGATATAGCTGGCATCCCTTAACCAATAATCAGAATAGTCGTAGTTTACATGTCCTGATGTGATAATTGGAAGAGCAGCCATAGCATCAGGATTTTCAGGATCAAAACTGTCCCTTTGGAACGCAAAAGGCGTACTAATTCCACTTTTAAAAGCAACCGTAGAAAAGTTCCCTCCGAAATATACCTGCCTGTCTAATACCCCGTCAAAAACGGCACTTAAGACAAATCCTCCGTAAGAAAGTGCAATTCTCCCTCCAACATTGTAATGGTTTTGATTATCGTTAATTACTTCACGATCATATTGTGCATCAATAATTCCATCGGGAACACCATTGGGGCCACTTATATCTTTTAATTTAACCGAGCCTACATAGGGAGAAAGTGGGCCATCCAGTTGAACTGAATTAAGGTAATTGGCCAAATCCTCTTCAGAAGTAATCAAGCCGTCAGCGCGATATCCATATCGCGAATTAATGGCATATCCTTTGTCAATGATGGTGTTACCGATATCTGCACTGGTTGATCCCAAATCAGTAACCTCATTGTTTTGATCAGATAAATTCAGCATGATCTCGTATCCCAACTTACCTATGTTATTCTTATGCGATACACTTACTTCCCATCCCCAGCTTTTCACGTCGCGTACATTCTGTGCAGGAGCTTCCAATCCAAACTCTTTGGCCACATCAGGTCTTCCTAAAATATCTGTACGGTTGTTGATAAAATATTCCGTTTGAATACCAAGTTTTCCTTTCCACAGGCTTGCATCCGCACCAATGTTTTTAACCGTTGCTGTCTCCCAGGTAATAACAGGATTAGCTGAACTACCTGTTACCAGTCCAGGCTGTGTGCCATTTGGCCAAACGTAACCAGAATTTTTATTCACAGTCTGATAGGTTTCATAGTTGCCTACTTTAAATGCATCACCAAGTTGTCCCCATGATCCGCGAAGTTTCAGCATACTTATAAAATCCACATCCTTTAGAAAGTTCTCTCTCTTCATATTCCACCCCAATGATACAGAAGGGAAGAATCCCCATTTTTTACCTTCGCCAAAACGGGAGGTACCATCGTAACGAAAGCTAAACTCCAACATGTATTTCATCTTATAATCGTAGTTCAATCGTCCCAATAACGAAACAATTGCCCATTCGCTGGCAGATGAATTGCTTCCTAATCCACCGCCTATGCTTGGATCTGCTATAGCTCCCAAACCCAGATTTTGTAATGAACCATTCAGGAAATCCTGGGTTCCTGCTCTAAAACTCTCATTCGTGTTTTCTTCAGTTTGGAGTCCCAATAAAGTTTTAATGAAATGATTTCCTGTCTCCAGCTTGTATCGCAAGAAGGATTGAGTCGTCATTCTCATATTTTTTGTCGACACAAAAGACAAAGTTCTGTCAGTTGAATTCGCCTGGACAGGAATGATGTCTGTGTAACCAGAATCATCAATATCCATTGTTACATAATTGGTAGCATCCCGCCAGGATTCAGAATTGATATGCCTTCTCTGGAAAGTTACTTTCTCTTCGAACTTCAAGCCTTTTGCTAAAGTGATATTTGCGTAAAGCTGAGTTTCGATTACATCTCTTTCAGTCAGATCATAAGATCCAGCCTCAGACATTATGAGAGGATTTGTTGAATCACCGCCAAGTCCGACCACATAGGTTCCATCATCAAGGGCTACCGGGAAAAATGGAGCTCCCCGATACACCTGACCTGTTGCAACAGGAACCTGGTCTTGTATACGATTAGTCCATGAAGTATTTGTACCAACCGAAAGCCAATCGTTCACGTCAGTTTCTACTTTTACCCTTATATTATATCGTTTATAATCATCGCCACCTGCAACAATACCATCCTGTTGCAAGGCTCCAAGTCCTAAGTAGTAAGATGTTTTTTTAGTTCCTCCCGATAAATTTAATGAATGAGAAGTCATAACTGCATTGTCATATAGCTCATCAGGCCAGCTCGTTTCGGCCAATTCTCCGTTACGTGCCATCTCAATTACTGCATCACTAAATTGAGGAAGAGATCCTTCGTATCCCAATGCACGATTTTTCATTTCCATATACTCAACAGAATTCACCAATTCAGGAAGGTCCGTTGGACTTTGAATACCCAAATTAAATTGGTAATTCACTACAGCTTTCTTAGACTTTTTGCCCCTCTTTGTTTTGATCAGCATCACCCCATTGGCTGCACGTGCTCCGTATATTGCAGCTGCAGAAGCATCTTTCAGGATCGAAATATTTTCTACCATCGTAGGATCAACATCAGATATACTTCCTTCTATTCCATCGATCAACACCAAAACTCCTGAAGAACTTCCAATAGTGCTGGTTCCGCGGATATTGAGGTTTGGTGTATCTCCGGGGCGACCGGATTCTTGCGTAATAATAAGTCCGGGTGCTGCCCCTACCAGAGCTTCCTGAACTGTTGATACCGGTCTTTTTTCCAATATTTCGTTATCCACCGTTGATATGGCACTGGTTACTTTTGTTTTCAATTGTGTACCATATCCAACAGCTACAACCTCTCTAATCTGCATGACCTCCTCAACAAGTACAACATCGATAGATTCGCGCCCATTGTAAAGTACCTCCTGCGTATTGAAACCAATGAATGAAAACATAAAAGCACTTGCACCATCCGGTAAATTCAACAAATAGTTCCCATCAATATCAGTTACAGTGCCTACAGAAGTCCCTTTGACGACTACCGTAACACCCGGAAGAGGCTCTCCATCGGTTGCCGTTACTTTTCCGCTTATCGTTCTCGAAGGTTGTTCTGATTTATCCTGCTTCTGTGGAGTAAGAAGGATGTGTTTATCTACGATTTTATATGAGATACCTGTCTTTTCAAGTAACTTCTCCAATACGGTATCTATGTCTTTTTCCTTTACATTCAAAGACACCTTTTTTTCAAGGTTAATTGATTCCAGATTATAGGCAAACCGATAATCACTTCGTGTTTCAATGACCTCTAAAATCTCATGTATCGAGGTTTCTTGAATATTCAGCGTCAGTTTGCCAGACCGGCTGTCCTCCTGGGCTGAAGTCATCAGTGAGCTTATCAAAAAAAGAGTTAATACTAATCCCTTGATCAAGAATAATTTTCTGTTTTTAAAAGTAGGATGCTTAATCCCTACCTTAAAGATTTTTTTCATAATTTTGTAATTCATAAAAAGGTTATAAGAATGCCATGTTTCAATGGCGGTTTTACCTCAGGAAAGTACTGGCATACTTTCCTGTTTTTTTCTTTTTAGCTAATCAGGCTCCTTTTGATTATTGTTTTAGTTTAAAGTGGATAATATCACCTTTACTATGTGTTTCCACGTTCGATATTTCTTCAATGATCGTTAATACATCGCTCAGGTCTTCATTAGAAATAGTAAGATTAAAATGAAGGTTTCTGACATCGTCATCCAACTTAAATTTTTGATTATATCTTTTTTCCAATCTGAAAACCATCTCTTCCATAGTTGATTGATTAAAATGGATAATTCCATTTCTCCAGGAAGTATAGTGCTTGCAATTAACTCTTTCTTTTTGTATCCATTTGGAATTCACATTATAACTGGCTTTTTCACTTTGGGCGAGATGTAGCTCCAGGTCATCGTCATAAGCTGAATTAATTTTAACCGCTCCCTCTTCCAGTATGACCTCTATTTTCCCTGTTTCTTTATAGTTGGATACACAAAACTCTGTACCCAATGCAGTAATTGTAAGCTCACTACTTTTTACCTGAAACGGTAAATCCTTGTTTTTAGCAACTTTAAAAAAGGCCTCTCCTTTCAGTTGTAAATCCCGGTTATTAATTCCAAATTGATTGTTATAAGTCAATTCTGAATCCGAATTGATCCAGACTTCTGATCCATCTGGTAGAGCCAATTTAGATACCTGCCCGTTATCTGTCGTAATACTGGCAGTTGTAATTCTTGGTATATCTGACTTATTTATTAGAAAATAAGAGGTAGATAAACTTATCAACAATAATGCAACCGCAGCATACTTCAATAAAGTATACCTCTTTTGCATTCGTTCAATAAGTGACTGTTGATTTAATTTTGCCTGAAGCTTCGACCACTTATAAGCAACTCCAAGGTTCATTGGGGATTTTTGAGTCTCATTTACCCATTTTTGTTTTGCCTCCTGAAACTCACTCAAACCCTTTTCTCCTCTTACCCATTCAAGTAATTCTTTTTGATCCGAACTACTGGCAATGCCATCAAAGTATTTATTTAATAATTTCTTCATACGATCTGATTCTACAGGTGTTTATTCCTGCAACTATATAAGGAGTACACAGGATTTATAAAAACCCTACCCTGGAAGAAGAAAAAAATTAAAAGGAGTAAAATAATAGAGGTTGACAGGAGGAATTGTTACAAACAAAACACTTCCTGACCTGCTAATAATGAAGATAATAGTATATAATGAGCATGATAGATTGAATTTTCAGTTTATTGAACAACTCATCCTTAGCTAAACGTATGTGCTTTTCCACAGTTTTTATAGATAATCCAAGTTCCTTGGCAACTTCCTTTTGCTTTTCACCATAAACCTTACATCTCACAAAAACTTCCCTTCTTTTGTGAGGCAACTCATCAATTGCTTTTTTAAGTGCTTCGATCAACAAACTTTCAAGCGCTTCTTCCTCCTTGCCTAAAAAATCAATTTGAAACAGGTGCTGAATATCGTTCCAATTTTCGTCATCAAAAAGCTTCGCCTGATGAACCATCTTTTGATCGCGTAAATAATTCAGGCAGCGGTTGCGAAGCATTACAAAAAGAAGACTTTCAACTGATTTGTCAGGTTTTAATTCGCGACGCTGGCTCCATAACTTCAAAAAACAATCCTGAACCAAATCATCAGAAATGTTTTCATCAGACACAAATAACTTACAATAACTGATCAATCTGGGATAAGTAACCTTAAATAATTCTGCATAGGCACTTTCGTCACCTGCACGCAATTTCATAATAAGGTCAGACTTAATCATGAAGATTTTTGTTTGCTAAATATTCAAAAAAACGACTCTCAAAGGTTGCCTGCAATATATGATTTTTCTGCAACATTTACATTGACGTTATAAGCCTATGATATCAAATAACAAGATTGGGTACACTCATGACGCCAAATACTAAACTACTGAAGAAGGATATAAAAAGTGTAAAAATTAACACCCTGCATTGGCTGCACCACAAGAATGTGGATAACAAGCCTTACCAGAAGTAAACCAATTGATAAAATATCCCCATAAATAGCCATAAGCTGCAAGCGTTATTGTTGAAAAGATATGACGTTTAAATATTCCCATTTCACCAGGCAATAAACCAATAAGCTACTATATTCATTTTATCATGGAAGCTAATCCCCTTTGAAAACCCGTGTTTCCATTGATCTGGTAAATATTCTGCTTCGTATAGATGAATATTAAAATCCGGTTCACCTGATTGAGAATCAATTACAACATGGGTGAATCCTTTAACATCTTCGTGATTCAAGTCATAATAATCATTGATATCTATTAATGGAACCGGTATTCCATCAGTAATTTCAGTTTGACTATCTGAGTAATCATAAATAAGCGGGTTTACAAATTGAGAAAAATACGCGTATCCTTTCCGCATTTGATCCGAGTAAGTAAATATATAAACCAATTTGTTATCACTTGCATCAATTTGCTGAAGTTCATTGTATTTTCTTTTAATTGCCTGATATTTCTGGTCTTTGTATTTACATATAAAAACGGCTTCACTAACATAGAAACAACTATCACTTCTTTTTATCTTGGATCTTCGTTGCTGATCAAACTGAAACCTTGTATCGGAGCGCGGTACTCTGTTGGGGTAATGATCAAGATCTTTTTCTCCAAAAACACTTAAACTTTGCTCCCATGCTAAACCTAAATATTTTGATGTTTTGGGTGAACACCCCAATAGGCACAAAACAATGAAAAGAAGAATCATTTTTAGCAATAATAATGAGTTATTTACTAAAGTGCTCATGCCAAATTTGTTTTTGCTATTAAGAATTACTTTTATCTTTAGCTCTACTCCTCGCTCCAGCCATTTGCCAACACCTCTGCTTGTTTTAGTACCAAATCAATGGCTTCTTGGCTATATTCGGGGTTATACAATAGTCAAAACCATTTTTACGGCCTTGATACCCCATTAATAAATGTTTCAACAAAGCCTATTATCTTAGAAGTAACACGTTCAGCTACTGTTTTACGTTCCCTTAGTGATGGTCTATTGTTCATCATTCCGATAATATCATCACGGAGCGGTTTCTTTTCTGTAAACATATAATTACCAATTACTTCCTGTAGCTTTTCTGCATCCAAATTTTCTTCCTGACTTAGTTTTTCGATAGCCAACAGGCGTTCTTTACTCCAGTAACTCTCAAATTCATCCTGTATATCATCCGAATCTTCAATTAGAGGCAGGTTCTCCAGTATAAAGCGCTCAATTAATTCCCGTTTACTACGCATTTTCGCATCGCCAGTCATGATTTCAAGAATGGACTGCTTTTGCTTCTGTTGTTCTTCTTCTGGTGCATCTTTCAATTTGGCCAGCAACTTAAGTATATAGGCGACGTTTATTTCATCGCGGTGAATGAGCTCCAACTCAAAATCGATATCACCCAAGATGGATACCTGCTCCTTTTGATGGGCTGATTTAGCCTTATCGTATAAGTCGAGGTACTTGCTCTTATAATCTTCAAAGCTCTGTTCGGGCATTGACAGGTCATCAAACTTAAATTCCGTAAATGTGGCCAGTACATTTTTGAGACGCATCAGTTCGCGGAATGCTTTAATGAACTCCAATTCTTTTTCCTCATCCTGCAAATCATTGACACTATTAACGGTTGGTGCAATTTTGAGCAGTTCAATAAATGCCATGTTGAATTTAGCTACATACTCTTCGTATGGCTGCATAATGATTTCATCTTTGGCATTAATATTTGAAAACAGTGAAATGGCATCATCCGTAGCTTTTTTTAGGTTACGGAATGATATGATGTTACCCTGTGATTTTAACTCGTTTAAAATACGATTGGTACGCGAATAGGCCTGTATCAAACCATGATATTTAAGGTTCTTATCGACATAGAGCGTATTCAGGGTTTTGCTATCAAAGCCGGTTAAGAACATGTTGACCACCAGCAATACATCAATCTGTTTTTGTTTAACGCGTTTGGCCACATCGTTGTAATAGTTGTAAAAACTCTTACTGTCTTTGGTTGTAAAGTTGGTTTTAAATTGTTTGTTGTAATCCTGGATAAAACTTTCCAGATGGTCTCTGGTATATTGTGTGTTGTACTTTGCTTTTGGTTCGGCTGCTATGCATGGATTGTCATCCATATCGTCGAGGAACTCATCATCGATGAAATTACCCAGGGCATCTTTATCATCCTCATTAGCTTTATAGGAAAATATAGTAGCCACATTCAAATTATGTAGGCCCTGTTCTCTTTTCTGTTGGAATAACTTGTAGTATTCAACTACTGGTGTAAATCCTGTTTCGTGTTCTACCTGAGAAACTGCAAAAATACTTGTGAACTCTCTGTTGTGCGTTTTACGTTTGTGATTATTGATGATGTAATTTACAATGTTATTGAGGCGTTGCGGTGCATTCATCACCTCTGCCTTATCAATGGCTTCGACATTAATATCAAAGATTTCATCCTTCTTTTTAAAGGTTCTGATGTACTCTACCGAGAACTTTAATACATTTTCATCGCGGATGGCATCAGTAATGACGTATTGATGCAGCTTTTTATCAAACAGCATCTTGGTTGTTCGCTTACCAAATTCGTTGGTTCCCGCATTTTTTTCGAAAATAGGCGTGCCGGTAAAACCAAACATCTGGCATTTGGTAAAGAAGTTTTTAATGTCGCCGTGCGTTTTTCCAAACTGTGAACGGTGACACTCGTCGAAGATGAACACAATGCGTTTGTCCTTTTGTGTTTCCATTTTGGACAGGTAACGCTTTTTGCAGATGGCGGTATTTAGTTTTTGAATGGTGGTTACAATCAACTTATTGTCACCCGTCATTTGCTTTACCAGAGTATTGGTGTTATTGGTGCCATCGATGCTACCTTTGCTAAAGGCGTTAAACTCCTTGGTGGTTTGGTAATCAAGGTCTTTACGGTCGACTACAAACACAACCTTGTGCACCTTTGGGTAGTTGGTGAGTATCTGCGCTGTTTTAAAGGAGGTGAGTGTTTTACCCGAACCGGTGGTGTGCCAGATGTAGCCAAATTTGGTGGTGGTTTGCACCCGTTCAATGATGGCCTCCACGGCATAAAACTGATAGGGACGTAGCACCATCAAAATCTTGTCGGACTCGTGAATGACAATGTATTTACATATCATCTTAGAGATGTGACAAGGCTCCAGAAATACATTTGTAAAATCGACCAGCTGGGTGATGAGCTGGTTGTTGACATCGCTCCAGTAAAAGGTTTGTTTAAAGGAGCGGGCTTTTAAGGGACTGTTGGCGTAATATTTGGTGTTGACCCCATTGCTAATGACAAAAATCTGGATGAACTGAAATAAACCTTGTCCTGCCCAATAAGAATGCCGCTCATAACGGTTGGTTTGGTTAAAGGCTTCCTTTAGCTCCAGACCACGGCGTTTTAGTTCAATCTGTACCAGTGGCAGCCCGTTGATTAAAATAGTAACATCGTAACGGTTTTTGTATTTACCTACAATGGTTACCTGCTGTGTGACCTGGAACTGGTTTTGACACCAGTGGATTTGATTGATTAGCTCAATGGTTTTTGTTTCACCTTTATCGTTAGTGTAAGGAACCCGGTCACGCAAAATCCTGGCCCGTTCAAATACATTACCTTTATTGATGTAGTTAAGTATTTGTTTAAAGTCATTATCAGATAGCTCTGTTTTATTGTGAACTTCTAATTGTGACTTTAGGTTGGCCAATAGGTCACTTTCATTGTGAATGACAACATTTTTATAGCCTAACTTTATTAATTGTACTACCAGGTTGTTTTCCAGTACTTGTTCAGGTTGGGTTGTCATTTATTTATTTTTAAAGTGAAGATAGTTAATGTCTTCACTTAGTTTAATTATTTTACGTGTTAGTTCATCGATAATAATGCCGCGTTCTTTTAATGCTGGTACCGAATTCATAGTTTGTAAAACTTCATCCCTAAGTGGTACTTTTTGTGAGAAATAGTAATCATCCAAAACTCTCATCAATGCAGTTGCATTTAGATTCTCAGATTTAGCAAATTTTTCTAGCTTCTTGATACGTTTTTCATTCCAGAAATCATTTGGTTCAAATGTACTAATAAGTTGAACAGGTTCAGTAGGAGCTTGCTCTTCACTTCTAAAAATTTGCTGGAATATATCTTTAAATTCTTCAGAAGCTGATTTTGAAGGATTCAATAATTCTTTTTGAAACCAACTTCCAGAACTTTGTTTCTTATATTCTCCTGAATCTATGTTTTGAATATCTTCGTTGTGCTTCTCTATATCATTCGATTGTAAATTATTCGGAGTATCAAGCTTCTCAAATTTCTTTTTTATATAATTACTCATGTGAGTAATATCAGGATATACTGAACCGCCATGTATATTTAGAGTTTCCAATTGTTCCAGAAGCACCCTTTTAGAGTCCGAATCAATTATAATTGTTTTTTGAGGAAAATATGTCAGTTCTTTTTGACTTCCATTAAGGCCAACAAAAATAAAATCACCACTTTGGTTATTAATTCTTTGGTTTTTAGCAACTCCTTTTACAAACCAATTTTTTGAGAAAAAGTCCGGCAATTCTGAATTCTCGGAAAATACGACACCTTTGGGGCATTCTGATTTTGTATAGCAGTTATTACAAATTTCTGATTTATCCTCGTTTTCAACAATCTTAACCAGGCATCTTAATTTCTTATTTTCAAAATTTAGAAAGCTCTCTTTAGACGGAGAAAAGGTAAATACGGTTCCGTCTTGATTAGCACATTCCATATTATTGCATGCAAAAAAAATTGCTACTAGTGGATTTCTTGAAACATCAAGTAAGCGCGTTGGCATGCCATAATGCTGCATGGTAATTAACCTTTCGTAAACACTATGATCCTCCTTGAAGGCATCTGGTTTTAAAGAGAGAATATCGTAATACAATTGGGACTCATTGTGTAGATATTTAGGTTCACGGGTAATGCTTGCGTCCAAAGCCCAAGATGAGTTTGCCTGACCTCTGTATAAATGATTCGCATCATCTTTACCACCCATAATATCCAGCAATTCTCTTAACTCTTCCTTTCCTTCACCTCCTTCACAAGAGAAAACAAAATGAATTTTAGACTCTTCGTTTTTCAGAATATAAAGACCTTCAATCTTATTTCGTAAATTAGGATTGAGATTTAATTTTGTCTGTTTAATTTCTTTACCTGTTTTTGAATCAAATATATACTCCCTGTCAAATTCGTCCAGTTTTTTTAATAATGCTGCCCCTTGGTTGGTTAAGTCATATTTTATGTAGTTTCTTAATGCATGTAGATTCGGTTTTTTAGAATAGTTGAGTAGATAAGTAATATAGGTTATTAAAAAATTAACTTCCTGCTTTTTTACAACTTCTGAAATATACTTAAACTCTTCATTTTTTTTCTTTACCTTTTCTGTATTATCTGGAGATGATTCAAATTTATAATGCACATATTCTGCGTCTAAATCAAGTTTATAACTCCTTAATAGTTCAAGTAAAATATACTCTTTAATATAGTCAAATCTAGCTTCCTGCCCTGCTTTATTGGTTTTGTCAAATAGTTTGTGGTAATGACGGAGTGAAATTTCGTTACGAATGGAGCTTTTATTAATACTTACTTGCACTTCCGAACTATCAAAATAGTGCTCACCATAGATAGAAATATTCTCTTTTTGTCTTGCAGATAAATAGTAATGTTGAAAAGAAAGCTGGGCTACATCCTCAAAAAAATCAAGTGACCAATAGAAGTACTTCCGTGGAGAACCTCCATTGTTGATTAGCTTTGAAATAAACTTTTCAAACTCTACTTCTATTAATTTCCTTATTTGATTATATGTAACCATTATACAAACATTTTTTGCAATAGACCTTGTTTAAAAAGTTTCGACTCTTCTATTTGATTGCCCAACTTATTAATAGATTTATCAATGGATAAAAAGAAATTTGCGATTTTCTTTTGTTCCCTTATATCAATTGGAAGTAATAATTTGGCACCATTTAAAAATACATCATTATTAATGTTCAGTGTATTTTTTGCGCCCTTATGTACTATTGGGTTGAGATAGTTGAATGTATTAACCCAAGAAAGAAAATATTCATGAATAATTGTTCCTAACCAAGGAGTTTGAGGTCGAAATACACCATATAAAGGAGAGAGAACACCAGTCCTTCCTGTCTGATTTTGTTTTATTATTCCATATGGGAAATCACTTGTAGGACTTTTAGTATAAGTTATATCGTTGGGCTCAATCAACTTATAATGCTCAATAGAATCGGCAGAATATGAACGACCTAGGTGTTCAATCTGATTAATTACACCTTTCTCTTTTGATACAGAGAATACTTCATTGAATTTGTTTCCCTTATTTTTCAATTTGTGCTCAAATAATACTTCTGCCAACTTCTTCTTCTCCCAATCCGGAAAATCATTCCCATCATCATCTTTAAAGCGAATGGCTTGTGAAATGAGTTTTTGCATTATACCCTTTTTGTATTGTTCTAATTCGGTTTTCTTTTTTTGGAGCAGGTTAATGCGTTTATCAACTGCGGTGAGGAAGTTGGCAATTTTTGTTTGTTCGGGGAGAGAAGGAAGGTTTAATTTTACTTTTCTTAAGTCAAACAAAGAAATTTCCTGAAAAGTACTCCCTTTTGAAACAGCAATTATCCTCTTTAAGCATTTCCTATTTTGCAATGCAAAATGTACAAAAACATTTGAATTATTATTGTCTATCGAAAGACGTGCAGTACCCTGTGTTAGGTTTGCTACTTTAATTGATTCAGGTACTATTTTAGTCAAACCAATATTACCTCTTAAGGAAAAGACAATATCTCCAGGCTTAACTTCCGAGCGTTCATATTTTTTAGCAATTTCTTTAGATGTTCGCTGTAATGCTTCGACCTTTAATTCCGAATTTAAGTCTTGACTTTTTATATATGGCATACCATCGGGAACGTGCTTCCCAGCTTGGACTATACCGTATGATATTTTCTTCTTGACTAATTCATCAAGGCGATAATTTAACCACTTATCCTGTTTATATATTGGAAACCTTAATGATGGCATTAAATTATTTTCCATCTTCGTTAACTTTAAAAGGTGGAACAATGCTTAGTTCGTTGCAAAAGCCGATAACCTCATTGTTTACTTCTTCCAGGTCGTTATCGTAATCTATCAAGCGCTTTGCAACTTCTTGTAAATCTATATCTTCTTCCTCTTCAAAAGAATCGACATAACGCGGGATATTCAGGTTGTAGTCGTTATCGGTTATTTCCTGTAGTGTGGCAATGTGGCAGTATTTATCCACTTCCTTTCTCTCTCGATAAGTGTTGATAATTAACTCTACATCTTCATCGCGTAGCTCGTTTTGGTTGCCATTTTTAATGTAATGGTCATCACCACTGGCATCAATGAACACTACATTGTCATCGACCTCTCTACACTTCTTAAATACCAAAATGCAGGTTGGTATGGATGTGCCGTAAAAGATATTGGCTGGCAAACCAATAACTGAATCCAGGTAGTTTCTGTCTTCAATTAAATACTTGCGAATAATACCTTCGGCCGCTCCCCGGAATAAAACACCATGTGGTAGTACGGTGGCCATGGTGCCGTTATCGGCCAACTGGTGTATCATGTGCTGTATAAAGGCATAGTCGGCCTTGGTTCTGGGCGCCAGCTTACCATATTGACTAAAGCGCTCGTCGGTGTTGTTTAATGGGTTGGCATCGCTTTTCCAATGGGCTGAGAATGGAGGATTAGCGACAACTGCCTCAAAACGTTTATCGATATGTTGCGGATTCTCCAAAGTATCTTCCTGTTGAATATTGAACTCACGAAAGTGGACATCGTGCAAAATCATATTCATACGCGCCAGGTTATAAGTGGTGCGGTTTAATTCCTGACCGTAAAACTCACTAACATCGCTTACCTCACGTACAACACGTAACAATAAAGAACCTGACCCGCAGGTTGGATCATATACAGACTTTAACTTAGTTTTGCCAGTGGTTACAATCTTTGCCAATATTTTACTAACCTGTTGAGGTGTATAAAACTCACCGGCTGACTTACCAGCTCCTGCAGCAAATTTACCAATGAGGTATTCGTATGCATCGCCCAATACATCGGAGTCTATCTCTTCGAGTTTGAAGTCGATTTTTTCTAAGTGGTTTAGGATTTTTACAATGACTTCGTTACGTGCACGTACTGTACGGCCTATTTTGGTAGAAGTTAAGTCAAGGTCTTCGAACAGTGCATTAAAATCTTCTTCTGACTCAGTACCCATTGTGCTTTGCTCAATATGGTTCATCACGGCCTGAAGGTCTTCTATAATGTAGTTGCTTTCGGTGTCGGCATTGCCTTTGGCAGCCAATTCAGAAAACAACTCTTTAGGTTGTAAAAAGTAGCCCAGTTTTAAAAGCGACTCTTCTTTAATGGCTTCTAAAGTTTCGGGGTCAGTTACTTTTTTATAATCGGTTACTTCTTCGCCTTCCAGTAATCTATTGGCGTAGAGATATTGCTTTTCACTCAGGTACTTATAAAAGATAAAACCGAGAATGTAGTCCCGATAATCGTCTGCACTAATCTTTCCTCTTAATAAGTTTGCTATTCCCCAAAGCTGTGCTTCGAGTTGTTTCTTCTGGTCTTCGGACATATGTTATTTAGTTTCTTTTACCCATCGGTAAGATTTTGTATATCCATCAATACTAATAAAATTGCGTGTATCTTCTTCAATTACCTTTTTTAAGAGCTTACCTGCATCCTTAGCAGCAGCATCGAAAGCATCGCCATGCGACTTACCAGCCTTCTTGTATTTATCATAGAGTGCTTGCAAGGGCGTTCCATTCCAGTCCCAGTTATCACCACCAACCAAGTCTCTGGCAGCAAACTCTTTTTCACCATAATGCTTACACCAATCATAAATACAGTCTTTTAAGAAGGTTTCAATTGTTTTACGATCCTTTTCAATACCCAACACATTATAAATTCTATTGTTACCTTTAATTATAGTCATCTTCTCTTTCCTTGGTTCAATTAATGCTCTACAGATATTAACTGCACATTTCTACCTTATTCTAACTCTCAAAATAATCCGAATCCACTTCTTTTACCACATATGTCTTTTTAGGCGAGATGCCCACATTATATTCAATCATCAGCTGAGCCAGTTGCTGCCCGTTAATCAGGATAATAGTACGATCAATATTGCGGCAGTATTCAAACACTGACTTTGAAAATTTGGATATGGTCATATGCATGTTTTTAATTTAGGCATCTAAAAGTAGTATTTCTCATACACATTATACATAATCAGCCGGAATAATTATTAACAAGATAATCAATCAGGCAAAAACACCCCAAACACACCAAAGCCAATCTAATTGTTATAAAAGCCATTCCAAAACAGCTAAGGGCATCACCCAAAGGCTTAAAAGTACTTCCTGAACCAACTAAGGCGCCCCAAGTACGATCAAAGCAATGCAAATTCTCTTAAAAGCCGTTTTTAATCACATAAAAGCTATTCCTAATCACACATTAGCACTTCCGAAACATATAAAAGCACTTC
>NZ_CEXQWX010000071.1:0-29441 GCF_982718395.1 Carboxylicivirga sp. | reverse complement strand
GCAGAACAAAACGAAGAACAGGTGACCACAGAAGTGTTAGAGGAAGTTATTGAGAATAAAAATTGATTTAAGACACAAGACATAAGATAAAAGACGCGAGACAAAAGACCTGGAATACTGGGAATAATCTTAAGTCTTACATCTTGTGTCTTGATACAAAATACTAAAAAATGAAACTATTAATCGCTATAACAGTCGCTGAATACAGGGAGCGACTACAAGAGTTCTTTAGTGAGCATCAGGTAGCTTACTACAATGAAGTTGAGATGAAGGGAATGCGTAAACTAGAAAAGCAACATCGCCTTGGCAACTGGTTTGGGCAGGGAACGATGGGTGTTGATAATATCGCCTTTATCTCATTTGTGGGAAATGAACAGGCCGATAGCTTGCTGGATAAGCTGTTGCAATGTAAAGCTGAAATGCCCCAGTGCAATATCAATGCTTATGTGGTTGACGTGGAGAAGGGGGTGTGAGTTTTTTAGGGTTCAGTGTTTAGAGATGAGAGGTGAGATAGGACTGAAGACAGGTGACGGATGACGGGGATTAATAAGTTCAGAGTTTTGGGTTCAAAGTTAGTGGGAGTGGTGAGCGATGAGAGATGGGACGGAAGACCGATGACGGAAGACTGAAGAGAGGGGATGATTTTGCCTGAAGGGCAAATACATAACAGCACAGGTCGCAGGCCTGTGTATTGCACAATACATGATTAATACTATTGAATAGAAAACAGGAGCTAACACTCCAATAAATAATGTAAAACCGCTATGGGCTGAAATATCAGCTAATAGCTAAACAATAAAACTATGCAAGAAAGAATTGTCAGAGCAATGGCTGGAATATTTGTGTTAACCAGCATTACACTAGCCGTGTTGGTGAATATTAACTGGCTTTATTTAGCCGGGTTTGTCGCCGTTAATCTTATTCAGTCGTCAATTACCAAATGGTGCTTGATGAATGATATCTTAACAAAATTAGGAGTACCGAAATAGTTTGAGTTGGCATACTGCCTAAACGTAAGCAGCATGCGAGATAATAGATTTGTTAGTTTTATTTGGCTAAGACAATGGCGATAAGGCTGTGCGCAGATGGTAATTTATTCCACCATGCAAATCAATCTTATGTCTTGAGTCTAATATCTAACAGTCTGTTATAAGGTTTCCATATTTTTTGTTTGTGAATGTAAAGGCTCTGATTGCAATTGTGTTATTGGGGCCTTTTATTATTTCATAGTTGAGCCAATATATTCCGGTTTCGGAAACTTACGCATGGGTGAGTACCTTATATAACTATCAAATATCTCCTTATCAGGACCAACAACTCTTGGATCATTTGTAGAATGAAGTTGTGCTATAAGTTCCTCTTTCAATTCATTTTCAATTGAAGCATAGCCTGTCTTTCCTGCAAGATTATTCAGGCAATACGGGTCTTTTATCACATTGTATAACTCCACTTCAGGTCTTTTTCCGTGAGCCAGTTCAAAATATTCAGCAACCTCATGGTCATCATGATTTTCAATAATGTAGCTCTTTGTGGGGCAATCATCAATATCAGTAAAAGCACTATTACCCATAAATTTTCCTTCTTCATCAAGACCATACATAGGCCATAATTGGGTTGAATCTTCCGGATTATAACGTTGAGGAGCACCAGCTGGCCAGCGCTCCGGTTTGATGTTCCAGATATAAAGAAATTCCTTATTGCGAATCATCCGTTGCGGATATCCCCAATTTAAATAGCGCGAACACGAATGCCTTTCGCGGCCTGCAAGTACGGATGTCTTGTTCTCGTCCACAATACCTTGATTTTTGCTTCGAAGAATATTAAGAATACTACTGCCAGAGATGGGTAACATGCCCTCCGAACTAGTTTCTGTCAATTCCAGAATAGTAGGAGCGATGTCAACAAAACTTATGGGATCATCAACTATCCTTTCTCCGGGAAATTCTTTAGGGTAGCGAATAGCAAAGGGAACATGAACACCGTATTCAAAACAGTTTGCTTTAGCACGGGGAAATGGCATACCGTTGTCTCCGGTAACAATAACAATAGTGTTATCCAATTCACCAATACGATCCAGGTAGTTTAGCATACGCTGCAGGTGAAGATCGAACCATTCTATTTCCACTGCATAGTCCAGTAGGTCACCGCGAATTTCATCATTGTCAGGAAGGAAGCCGGGCACTTTAACATCTTCAAGAGTTTTGCCCATTTTCTTCCAGGAACCTTTTTCGTAAGACCTATGTGGTTCAGAAGCACCATACCAAAAGAAAAATGGCTGATCACCTCTTACGCTGTCAATAAAGTATTTAAAATTCTCAAAGTAATTCCGTTTGCTAATGCCTTTAGCAAAGCGTTCATCGTTTGTAGCATTATAGGTTATGTTACTATACGATTTACCCGCAGCATCACCCTGGCGCCATAATGAATCTTTCTCATTTCGTGCATAACGGAAAGGAGCAACACCTTTACCTGTGCGGCCGGTTATATATCCGTTTTCATTTAGCAAATCAACAAATGGAATGTGTTTTTTCATCCAAGAAGAAGCATGCTGACCCGATTGTTCGTTCTGCCAGGGGTAACGTCCCGTAACAATGCTACTTCGTGAAGGTGCACAGCCGGGAGAACCAGCGTAGCAATTGGTGAAATAAATTCCTTCACTTGCAACCTTATCGAAAGCAGGAGTATTCACAAAATTACATCCACTAAAGCTTGTATGCTGAAATGTTTGGTCATCACTAATAGCAAACAAGATATTTGGTCGCTTTTGCGTTGTAGGTTTCTTTGTGCAACTGATGTTTAAAGCAATTAATATTGCAGATAAATAGACTAGATGTAACTTCATTGTTCTTTTCATAGCTTTAAATTCCACTGACCATTAATATTTAAGAGTGAATGGTTCAATCCTGTTTTTCCAAATTCTCCTCAATAAAGCTAATAACTTTATTAAAATATGCTTCCCCACCCACTTGCCAAACATTCAAATGATTGGCTTCCTCGAAAGCAATAAATTGCTTTTTATTACTCGACAGGTTTGCGTAATTCAGTTGGGCATACTCAATCTTTATTCGTTTATCTTTTTCTCCATGCACCATTAAAACCGGTTGTTTAATATTCTTAGCAGAATTGGCAGGAACAGTTTCATCAGCCTCGAAACCACCAATTTTCTCACTTAGCCAGATAAAGTAATCAACCATAACTTTTGCATCAAAGCCAATCATGTTTTTTGAATAATCATGTACAATTTGCCGGTAATCAGAAAAGGTGCTTTCGATAATACCAAGCTTTAGTCGTTTATCAATGGACAAGGCTTGCAGACTTACAGCAGCTCCAAGCGATTGCCCCCAAATGATATAGTTATCGTTAATAGTTGACTTTGTTTTTAGCGAGTCAATCAGGCACGAAATATCGTATTTTTCCTTGTTACCGAATGTACAGTATTTGCCTTCACTTTCGCCATGGGCTCTAAGGTCGGGTAATACAACATTGTAGCCTTTATCTGTTAATTGTTTAGATATGGGAATAAAGCGTTCTTTATAGGCTCTGATACCGTGAATCATAATGATCGTTCCTTTGGAT
Source organism: Carboxylicivirga sp. (assembly GCF_982718395.1). Classification (NCBI taxonomy): domain Bacteria; kingdom Pseudomonadati; phylum Bacteroidota; class Bacteroidia; order Marinilabiliales; family Marinilabiliaceae; genus Carboxylicivirga; species Carboxylicivirga sp. The sequence goes on along the minus strand of NZ_CEXQWX010000071.1, from coordinate 25,865 downwards.
TTTAAACTGTCGGTTCTTAGAAGAAGAGCTTTCAGTTTTAGTCCATCTTTTGAAATAAAATCTAAACTTTCGGCTCTTAAATTATAATCAGATAGTTTGGGAATAATGGCATGTTTGTTAATCGCACGATTTTTATAAACCAAATTATTGACTTCTATTATCATTCTGGGTCCAACATAGCTGGCAATGCTAAAGCCAATAAAAAACAGTACTAAAATGGAGATCGATATTTTCCGTATTGCTTTCAAATTTGCTGTGTTGATTTTGTTGGTAATGGTTTACTTACCCCTGCGGATTAACTTTGTTGATTTTTAATTCGCAGTAGACGGAGGTTGGGGAGTTCTTTCTTCTATAATAATGGGTTGTACTCAATTACCTCTTTACTTTTATCATTCAGATCAACATAGTAATAATGAAATGTGTCGGTCTTATTAAACTCACCATCCTTATTAATATCTTCTGATGTAATAAAATAGATCCGTTTCTGCACTTTCATTAGTTCCCAATTGATTAATTCTTCATAAGCAGGCGTTAACTTCTTAAAGTGTTGTCCATCAGTGCTACTAATATAAAGCGACTCAATATCATCGTCATTTAGTTTTAAATCCTCATTGGTGTCTATGTCTGTAATTTGATAAAGAAGTACCGGCTCTACATCGGGAATATCTTTAGGACCGATAAATTCAATTTCATTAATCTTTAGTTGTTTGTTGGTTAGATTGATTAGTTTGACTGAATCGATATGTTGAAACCTCACATTAATTATATCGCCACGAATGGATGAATTGTCTTTATAAAAGAATGATATACTTCGTGAAGAAGAGTGAGAGCTATACGAACTCATAAATGCCTTTCTAACACTGCGGTTGGGCTTAATTTTGCCAATCGGGTGAATAAGATGACTTGTGCCTTCAAAATGAACCGGAAGACCAGCTACTTCAATGGCAAGGGTGTCGACGAGTAACTTATTTGTTAATGAATCGGACGATTGTTGATACACGACCTTAGGATTACTGTTATTGCAACAAATAAGAAATATTAGAATGAAGGGTAAAGTGATTAATTGTTTCATAGTGAACTATTGGTGTTTTTATTGATGATTTACTCAATTTTAATTTGCTCAGTTCCTGAGTGGCTCCATTTTACGGCCATGTTTTTGGAATCTTGCATACCAATAACACGCCCTTTGTTAATAAGAATTCCATGAAAGCTCTTCGGTATCCTGGTTCTGGAATCTTTAGGAAGATACCTTATACCAATTAAATAATGTGAAAAGTACCCAAACTCGCATAAATAGTAATCGCAATTTAAGGTTTGTTTGAATGCCTTTAAAATCTCATTTCGAGTTTTTTCTCCAATTTTAGGTTCAAAGGGTGACCAATAATTATTTTGTACCGCTCCCTTAATCTCTTCAGGTAGATTGACCCAATCCCTAAAACTATATTCTTTGAAATGATGTTTCATACAGTCATCCTATAAGTTTTAAATTGTGTAATGTGGAGGCACCGATCGCAGATCGGCACCAGCTAGGGGCGTGCAGTCGCGTATGTTTTATTTTGATTTAAAGACTTTGTGAGTCGAATTTCCACAATCTGTTTTAACGAATAAAATGTAAAGGCCTGGTTGCTGTTCTGAAATGTCAATAGTAAGCAAATTGCTATTATTTACAATGTTGATTGATTTAATTAACAGACCTTTAAGATTGTATATATCAATGGAAGTCAACCCAACGCAATTAGGTTTGATTGTAAATATTCCATTGCTTGGATTAGGGGATATATTAATTTGCCCCTGATCTTCATTAAAACCAGTGCTTTTGTCAATTGATACTGAAGTTTTGGGGTCACCTACTAATATTGTTTGCCAGGATAATCCTGGAATAGCACTATAGTAGCTTTCTGCTAGATTAAATCTTGTCTCTGAAAAAAAATAATTTTTAAAAAATAAATTGGTATTAAAAGTACTGTGGACAAAGGCATGGTATGGATAACCAATCGCTCCGCATACACCTTCATTTATTAAATCAGCTAATAACAGTTCATTGTCGGGATTATCTTGCCTATTGAAGGTTCTAGCTGAGAATGAAAAAAGTATTTCTGCAACAGAGCCTTTTAGCCAGGAATTGTTTAATACTTTATTGCCAGGATCAAAGTTTATACTCGAATATGCAATAACTTCTGTTTGGTTCGTCAGTAATGAGTATTCTGGATGATAAATACAGTTCCATCCATTGCTACCAATGTAATTTTGTAGATTCTGAAATTTATTGTCAATAATATCAAAGCTTGGAGAGTTATCAATGTAACTTAGGTCAAGCACAAATTTAGATGCTTCTTTACTAACCGGAGATTCATAGCTGCTCCTATCTATTAAATTTTTAATGTCTAGTACCGTATAACCATCTAGCCTTGAAACTAAATAGATATCATAATCAGCTCTACTAAACAAGCTATTCGAATTAAGGTATGGATTCTTTACACCATCAGGTTTACCAATGTATTCTTCCAACTGACTTAAAACCAAAGACAGTTCAGAATCGACAGATGCGCAACTTTTCCAAGTTGAAATATTTCCGTCTTCACATTTGCCTCTTTTTACTCTTAAGGGTACTCCTTTTGTTGTTACGATATAATTTATATCATTGGTTAGATTATTACTTAATAGATGGTTTCTAACTTGTATTCTAATGTTATCAAAGGTTAGACTATCAATTTCTTCATCAACAACAGATGATATATGTATTATATTCTTATCAGGTATATTACGTTGTTGCTGAAAGTATAATCCAATTTCTTTAGAAACATCACTATTATCATTGATAATTACAGCAACATCTACATAGCTGCCATTATTTTGACCTAAAACAGGTATGCAAGAAAATATAATTAATGCTAAAAGTATTTTTTTCATTTTAAATAATGCTATGTTGCATGTTTTATTAGTTGGATATCAAGTGGCTTATAGCGCCCCTCCATCCCTGGCTACAGTACGAATCTCCTCATATGGGTTAGCCATTACCACGCGAAAGGATTGACTTGGTCTATTTTCAATTTATGCGATAGCGTAGGCCAGATTTTGGAGGTTTTTAGAAATTTAGATGAAAATTGTTAGTCATTCGAGTACCTGCCAACATTGTTGATAAGGCAAGAATCACAGTTCCAACTCCAATTGCAATGATTAATAAACCAATAATCCTAATGACTTTATCGATTTTTTCTTTGTCGACTTCAGATATTAGGTTGTCGGGAATTGGTTTTCTTAGAATCACGGATAGGATGGAGTCAAAATGGTTGCGAATTAACACGCCAAGTCCAATCAATAATCCACCTTTACAGGTAGTTATTAGAAATGTAATGAATAAGAGAAATTTCATAGTCAAATTATTTATGTTATTAGGTTTATATTTTAGTTCTTATTATAAGTAGTACAGCTCACACACATCTACTCATATACCATCACTCCTTAATCACAAATGTTTCCCAACCATCGTAATCGCCATTAAGATCTTTTGCTTTTTGTCTCAACTCAAAAGTAATTTTATTAATTGATTCAGGATAGATATAATCGGTGCGGGAAATTCTTAACTGATAAGGAAGCTTTAATAGCTTATCTGTTTTCTTGCTTTCTACTTTAAAGCCAAGGGCTTTCACCTGCTCTACGTACTTTTCCTGATCGGCTTGACTGGCAAAGTATAACCAATGATCAACTTGTCTTTCTTTTGATAAGTTATCGCCTGCCTGTTGTAACTGAAGGAGCACTTTTTTGTTGGCCATATTTTCGCGAATGAATTCATTGGGATACAAGAATTGAGTATAGGCTTCCCAGTTCTCATCGGGTTTAATGTTGATGTAGTACTCATAGTTACTAAACGATGTGGTGTATAGCTTACTTAGTTTAGCTCTGATTGATGTTGTGTCGGATAAATAAATATAATCCAGCCGTTCGCACTGATAGGTAAAGGTACCAGCAAGTTCGCTAGTAACATGCTTCTTTAACAGCCTTTCAACATGATCAGATATATTATATAAGTTTGCAAACTCATCACTATCCGGAAATCCATCATCCCTGCAGTTTTCAAACTTAACACCAGTAATCAGTACATATGGCAGGTTTTTATTGGGAGCGATGTTAATTAAGTCCATATTTAAGGTGACCGAACCAGGCCCGCTTTCGTATTGAGCCAGATAAACATCCCAGTTACCATCTTGTGCATGGACGCCTAAATGCGTCAACAATAATAGAATTGCAATTAAAAGAGTTAGTTTGTTCATTAGTGGTGTTTTAGTTTGTTGTTAAATGTGGGTTATTGGTGTTGATGGTTTTGATTGTTTATGTATTGCTCGCGCAAATGTCATTTTCATTTGTAAGGTTCTATTTTCAAAGTCATGTAACGGCTCGAATATGTGTAGTGCGGGATTTCAAGGCACTTCATTATCAAACCTCTAAAATGTTTATTAAATGCTTTAATGTTCAAATTAATCAAACCTCCCGCATTATGTGTTTATTGATGTGCATAGTTTTTGTTCCATATTTCTAAGTCATATTCTTTATTTACAAGGTATCCTTCATTCATTTTTTCTAGAATATTATACTTCTTTAATAACTTAATCCACTCAGGTATTGATTTCTCTTTATAAACTGCATGATACATTAATAACACCATTGAATATGAATTTAACTCACAGTTAATCATTTTAGAGTAAAACTGTTTCTCATTAATATCAATTGTGGTTTCTCTATCAAGGTAGTTTAGCAGAAAGAAAAGTTTACTAGTAAAAATTGAGTATTCATTTTGAACCTTATGTATGAAACTATTGTATACTGAAACTAATTGGTTTTTATGCTCTGAAAAACTCTTACTAACTTCCCAATCAATACCTTGCATATTTAGTATAGTATAGTATAGTAAGCACCTTTAAAAAACATATGCCCTTCAAAATCATTTTCGTTATAAGATATTCTGAGTCTTTCAGTTGATTTGGTTAAATCTTGAAAAAGCAGAAAAAATTTATTTTCAAAATTTAACCTATTCTGTTCCTGAAGCTTTTCTGCATTTGTGATTCTATCATTCTTAATTTCTTGTCGTTGAATATTTATCGTATAAATAATTCCCGCCAACGATAAACCAGCAAATAAAGTACTAATAGCACCAAACATGCTTCCAAAAGAGGCTCTTTCCTCCCATGAATCAAGCGAGAAATATAAGAAGAAGAAATATGCTAATAAGAGTAATACAGTTATTATACAAAGGATTATTAAGGTTTTGATTTTGATGCTTTTCATAAAGCAAATGTTAATGTTTTTCGTCTAACATTTTTTGACCTAATGCACCTACAATAAAAAACACAAGGCAACTAATACCGAACAAAATTATTTGAGCAATATACATACCCAAGGAACGCGTATTGCTACTTAAATTGATTACTAAAATTATCGAAGAAGGTATTAATCCAAAAATTATAATAAGCGAAATAACTAAGGCTACAAGTTGCCATCGAAATTTTGCATTTGAATTTGATATCCCTGATGAAAATTTGACCACAGATTGTCCAAATAGAATTAAAGAAATAATAGACCATTCTGTATTATAAAATATTGCTCTGAAATTATTTTCATAACTCCTAACAATCAGAAGGATAATGATAGGCAATAAAGTAAATAAAAACTCAGATGTTAGTATGTATTTTATCGTTTTATCTAGTTTCATATCTAATTATTATGTATTACATCAATCACTTCTATAATTTCATGGTTTTCAGAAATTATATAACCATTTCTATTGTATTTTGAAGTCTGTCTCACAAGAACTTGAAGAGAATCGCCTGGTACTATATTGATTTGTCCAGAGTGAAATTGTTCCAACCAATCCTGATGAAGAATCTTAACTGTCACTGATTTCTTTCCATGTTTAAAACTCCAAGCTGAATCACCTAAGAAGTCAGGTTTTTTTATCAGGTAGAATAATTCGGATTCATTTACAATCTCATTTTCTGTTAAAGCATCCTCGACAGCATCAATATCAATTTTAGGTGTACCTGACTTTATTTCTTTTACTTCTGTATTTGGACTCTTTAATTCAAAAGATTCGCTGTTATTAAGGTCTTTAGTAGAGTCATTAAGAGTGTTTATCGATTCAGCAAGTCTCAATGAATCTGGGTCTGCATAATTAAAAGTTTCTTTAAGTCCCTTTTCATCTGCTACTTGTGATATTTTTTCTTTTAACCCTTCTAAATCTTGAACACTTGATTTTTTGTCTGCTATGAATTTTAAAGTTTCAGCTCTTGATTCTTCTATATATTCATCTATTTTTTCCTCATCAGGTGCATTATCAATCTGCCCATCCTCACTTATAACTCATGCATTGTAAAACCTCCCAATTATTGAACCCTTCTCAATATCATCTAGACCTATCTTAGATTTTACTTTAGTATTTACGCTTTCTGCAATTAAATAATCAAGTTTATTTACACCTTCGATAATTTCAGCGAAGGAACGGAATAATCGACTCGGATTTTCAGTTTCCCTTTTAAAATCCAATCTTATTTCAAATTTGCTATTAAATTCCTTTTTCATTATCGATATTTTTGTCTTGCAGTGTTGCTCTTGAAATTATTCACAAGGTATGTATAAAGTACAATGCACTTTATTTCCATTATCAAGTTCTTTTTATATGTTACTGTTATTCTAATCTTTAAAACCTCAAAAAGCTTTTCCTTTTTGCAAGAGAATTGTTAATTAACATTCTTGTTGCTTTTATAATCTTAATTGCTTCCAGCTGAACCACCTCCTTATTCCGAATCTCGCCTCACCTGGCAGAGTAGCTTATACCAACAGACACTTAGCATGATCTGATACTAAGCAAGTTGGTTCCATTTCCGATTAGTGAATGCTAAAATATAATTTTTACTTTAATAAGCCCTCTTATGTTGATAAAAGGTTGTTATCTGTTGATAAACGTATTGAAGTAGGAGAGGAGAGAAAAAAGGGAGTGTGAACTCCCTTTTATTAGCATGTTTCCTACAGACGAAAAACATGTGTTTTTTAGCTTTCAGAAAAAGCAAGCTTGGTTTTTCAATTAGTTGCTTTTTTTAGTAAAACCGGCATTTTTAATAGCATCAATAATGCGTTTACCGGGACGATAATTAACACCAACTTTCCGAATGGAGTTGGCACTCACTTTATCTTCCGATTCTTCACCTGTACTGCTGATAGATGTGTACAAGCTGCCTAACTTCTCCAGGCGTACAATCCGGCCTTGTGCCAATTTGTTCTGAATAACGTTTTCCAGTGAAATAATAACACCATGGATATCCGCTTCAGATAGTGCACTGAATTTCTCAATCTCAGCTACCAGTTCATCGATGGTTGCTTCTTTGCCGTTGGCAATTTGTGCATAAAACTTTTTTACCCCACCACCTGCAACGCCAGGCTGGGCTTTTTCAACAACCTTATATTCTATTGACATAGAAATGAATTTTGTAATGGCAAAAATCGGGATAAGCCAATTGTCTGTAGAATGAATCCTCAACACGAAGAAGAATCAAAAATTGTTATTGCTATCTGATTTATTGCTCATTTAATTATATATTGCAAAGCTCCGCCGGCCGCATCGTCCAAAGCCCGACTGCAATCAAGCAAGGTTGATGTCCCGCCGGCGGTTTACTTTTCAATATTTGACATAAAACTAATAAATCGATCCTAACTGGCAAGTGTAAGTTTTCTTCGTTCTGATGAAAGACTTAAAATTATTGATAAACGAATTGTTTTGTTTGATAAAAGATCATAATTGTAATATGTTGTGTTTTTTTAGACAGTGTATCAAATTGTTGGAAACTGGAGTCAGGTAAAAGATTCAATGTTTATACTTAATTATAAACTTTTGAGCGGGTGTTTACTATTACTTATAATTTTCCCTAATGGTTGTTAATGTATAGATATATAGTGGTATGTGACTGTTATGAGATGTTTTCTGATGGTTTAGTCTTTAGCTAATCAGGAATCCGCTATTATCATTTGACTAAAAAACTAACGGGTCTTTGTGTTGTTGGTTTAACAAGTGGTTGACAGTAAGGTATGTGTGTTGGATGTTAAATTGAAAGCGTGAGTAATAGTAGTTTGAATAACATAAGTGTGAAGTTTTGGGTCGTTTTTCATACTAATCATTAAGTTGTTATTGGTTTTAATTTGATCTACATCTATTAAAATAGAATTTTCTCCTTTCACGAAGTGTCGGGATGTGTGGTGAAAGGAGTCGACACAATGATATTTCTACGGAAATGCTTTTAGGGGATTGACAACATCAACACCATCAATAAAATAAGACAAACCTCTTTTTTATTTTGACTTCGGTACAGCAGATAAAATACCAACTTGTTTTGGAAAGTTATGAAATATACATTTCTCAAGTCTAATAAAGATAAGCTCTTCGCTTTGTAATGGATGATATCCTTATTTGAACCTCATCCCGGCCTTGTCCTGCATGGCTGCTTTTTATACACAAATAATGGAAAGACATTTTTTGAGATAGAGGCTGAAAGCCTCAAACTTCACAACAAGGGGTATCGCCCCTTTATAAAGATGCTATGTAAATCTCAGGCTGAATTGAAAATCGACGCAGTCAAAGTCTGAAACATATAACTAAAGTATCAAGCATTCAGCCTGAATGTGTATTGTATGCAAGATATTGGGGCGCTGCCCCAAGTTTCGATGTGAAAGGCTTTCAGCCTTCATGGAGAATGAGACCGCACTTTGGAAGGTAACTACCTTTGATTTATTGCACTGCAATTCCAGGTTCAGCACCTCCTCTCCTTCAAGGAGAGGAATGAGGTGAGGTGTTTTATAAGCTTATATACAGGTGTTTGCAAGCATTTCTAGAACCACAAATTGATCAAATTACACAAAGCTGTTTATCTTCGATAAACTTGAATTGCAAGGCAATTCTTAATCTGTGCAATTAGCGTAATTTGTGGTTTCTTATTTTTTGCAGCACTTACTTCGACTATAAAATACCACTCAATATTTTAGAAAGAATGATAAAGGCCTTGATAACTAATTGCTATCAGGGCCCTACCATATATCTAATTCTCCAATTTGAAATAATCAATTAAAGCCTTAAGGTTGCTGGCCTGTGAATTGAGTTCCTCCGCACTGGCAGCTATTTCTTCACTGTTAGACGCATTAAACTGGGTGGATTGATTAAGCTGATGCAAAGCAGTGTTGATCTGGTGAGCTGCATCACGTTGTTCTTTGGTGGCAGCTGAAATTTCTTTAATTACCTCATGTGAATTATCAATGTTAGGCAGCATTTTATTTAATTGCACATTAGAACTGGTTGATAAGTCATTGCTTTCTGCAGCAAATTTGATGATTTCAGCAGCAGCGTCCTGACTCCTTTCTGCAAGTTTGCGCACCTCAGAGGCCACAACAGAAAAACCACGTCCATGATCCCCAGCCCTGGCTGCTTCAACTGAAGCATTAAGAGCCAGTATATTGGTTTGCATCGCTATCTCACCAATAACAGAAATCTTGTTGGCAATCAACTTATTGGCTTTCTGAGCTTTTTCTGATTCAGAAGCTGTAACCTTAACCCCTTTTAATGTATCCTGGGCAAACTCTTCACCAAAGCCCGCATTGGCATTACTTTGTTCAATATTTGCCACCATTTCTTCCATGGTTGTAGAAACCTCTTCAAGCGATGCCGCCTGTTCACTGGCTCCCTGGCTTAATTCTTGCGAACTCTGGTTGAGTTGTTCACTGGCAGCACTTAGTTGTTTAGCTCCATTAGCTATCTCACCGACCACCTCACGAAGCTTTTCATTCATTTGTTGCATGGCTTTCATCAAACGGCCGATCTCATCATCACTATTAATCTCGATTGAATGATGAAGTTCACCATTAGCAAGCGATTCAGCTATTTGTAAGCCTTTCTTTACAGGTCGGATGATACTGAATGAAATGACTCGGCTTAGGGTGGCGGCGAGGATAATCGCTAATATTAATACAATTGTAATCCACAGGCCTACTGTGTTGATAATGCCTTGTTCTTCATCGTGCATTATTTTAATACTTAAATCGCTCAATTGCATTAGATCCAAACCTGCTTGTTGCATCGTTTTTAGTTGCTCACCCTGCTCAATATTGGTTTCTACCAAAGCATTAAACGATGCTTCATAATCCTTATAGCCTGCAATAATTTTATCGATTGATTGGCTGGTGGGTCCTGAATACCTCGATTTAGCCTTTTCAAGAATTGAATAAAGCTTATCTAGCTTGCCATTTACTTTTTTTAGATATGCCTCATTGATATCCCCGTTATTATCCATTGGATGATTGACAAACTCGCCTGCAGCTATTTTTACCTGGCAGTGAGCATAAAATACATCCTTAGATACTTTATTGAGCCGATTAAGATGAGGGTCAAAACTGATCAGAGCTTCTGCTTTACTTCCCGTTTTTGACCAATGTTGTTTTGTCTCAATCTTATTGCTTTCCAGGGAAGTATAATTTTGAAAAGCTTCCTTGTATCTGTTTATCGACAGTTTAAGTGCGTCTGCCGGAAGCTCTTCTATTGATGCCAAACTATCTGTTGTATGAATCTGAATAAAGGCACTATCCAGGTTGACCTTTACTTCAGCAGAGTATTCCTCGTTGGGAAACTGTAGATATGAGAGTACAGATGTTCGAGCATTATTCAAATAGCTTTGCCCCATGCTAATATGATTGGATGCCTCTACTGTTTTTAAGGTATTGGTAAGACCAATTCGTCCGATTAAACCAACAATTCCCACGCAGACGACCATTACTGTGAAGCCTGTTATTAATCGATTCCGGATCGAAAAGTTTCTGATGTTTAAGGTTTTCATTCTAATTCTTTGTTTTAGTTTGTCCAACTTATATCCACTTTGATTAGGCAAAAATAACTTTATTATGGTGATGGTGAAAAAATATTCTCACCTATGTAACGATCATAATAAGAGGTAAATAAGATGTGTTTATGATGATAATATAAGTTAGGAATTGCTGCAAAACGTCAAAAAAGTAAAAGGTATTTACGTAGTGTTTATACTTAAATGTTTCTGACCTACAACTTTATTCAAATGTATCCCCGGCAGTCGCATTTAAAAGAGTTTTGCATACAATTGTAGAATTCCGACTTTGGTTCCGCAGCTTGGGTACCCACCAGTTGAAGTTGATGTTCTTAACATTTTGTTGCTATTACCTCAAGCCCTTAAAAAGGCTAATCCGGTGCTGTTCACTTTAGGGAAATGAAGGGTGCGCGTAAGGAGACACCTCATCATCAGCATCGCTTTATTAAATCATTTTTAGACCATTGATGGGCGATAATAATATCTGGTTTTCACTTGGACTTATGAGGAATCTGTGGCAAACAATAATCGAAATCTGATTTGGAGTTAACAGGTGTGAAAATGAATTTCATACACAAAAGTTTTTGGATTATTCCTAAAAACAAATACATTTGCTGAAAGAAAGTGTAAAAACAACACTAAGTATTATGAGGCGAATTTCTCCATATATTTCGGTTGATTGTGTATTGTTTGGTTATAATGGATCTAAACTGGAAGTATTAATTGTTGATCGAACACTTACTGATGAGAAAAGTGGCAAAGTGCTAATTGACGATCGTACATTAACAGGTAATCATGTTTATGAAGATGAAACAATAGAAGATGCGGCCTATCGCGTTTTGTATGATCTCACCGGATTAGATAATGTGTTTCTGGAACAATTTAAAACCTTTGCTCACCCCGAACGACTAAAGAAACCAAATGATCAGCTTTGGTTGAAAAGTACAGGTAGAGTGGTAGATGCGCGAATCGTTACCATTGGTTTCTATTCACTGGTGGCAACAGATAAAGTCAAACTTCAGTGGAAAGGGCGCAATGTGAATTGGGTTCCCGTTTCAGAGGTAGGAGAACTGGCTTTCGACCACAACCTGATTTTGAACGAAGCGCTGAAAACATTACAGACCCGGATAAAATATGAACCAATCACTTTTGAGTTATTGCCCGATAAATTCACACTAACCCAATTGCAAAACGTATATGAGGCCATTTGGGGGATTGCACTGGATAAGAGAAATTTCAGAAAGAAGGTAGCGCGAATGAAATACCTGATCCAGTTAGATGAGAAACAAACCGGAGTGGCTCATAAACCAGCACGCTTGTATGTGTTTAGTCGTGATGTTTACGATAAAACCAGGAAAGAACTATTCGATTTTACTATATAAATCAGGAAGATGCTAAATCAGGAAAAAATCTCACTGAAAGAAAAAATAGGTTATGCCCTTGGTGATGGTGCAGCTAATATTGCATGGCGCGGTGTAGCTACATTTCTATTAATATTTTACACCGATGTATTTGGTATTGCACCTGCAGTTGCCGGAGTTTTATTATTGGTAGCACGATCAAGTGATGGAATTAGTGATGTAATGATGGGCGTGATAGGAGACCGCACAAAATCTAAATATGGAAATTTCCGGCCGTGGATTCTATGGACTGCAATACCATTGGCAGTTATTCTATCCTTGTTATTTACAACACCGGATTTAGGCACAACAGGAAAAGTTATCTATGCCTACGTCACTTATATCTTGTTTACACTTATTTATACAGCTAATAATATTCCCTACGGTGCTTTAATGGCTGTAATGACGGGTAATCTTAAGCAACGAACCAGTTTAGGTTCTTATCGCATGGTAGGTGCCTTTGCTGGGGGTATGCTGGTACAGGGCGCATTATTGTATTTAGTGGCTTACTTCGGAAATGTAGACCCAAAAATTGAAGTGAAGGAGTTGACGCAAGATCAATATGAGGTTAGTGTATCATCGCCTTACGATGTGCCTAATGCCAATATAAAAACTGAACATGGCATTGCAACGTTTTTATGGAATGATCAACAACAGGGGGATGAACCCACAAAGCATAAGAGCTTTTCGATGGAAGCAGATGCTGACTACACTTTTATTGTTGAAGGAGAAACAGAGCTTACAACCGAGAGTATATTGGTGATCAACCAAAAGAAAGGCTATAGTTATTCGATTTATTTATTATCAGTGTTTTTGGCGGCTTTCATGGTCATCACTTTTCTATCAACCAGAGAGCGTATAAAACCACCAGCCGATCAACAGAACAATCTGAAGAAAGATTTTAAGGATCTTATTGCTAACAAACCTTGGTTGATACTATTGATTGTGGCTTTGATTTATAATGTGTATAACAATATGAAGCAGGGTATCACCATCATGTATTTTAAGCATTATCTGAATGATGAACTTTTGTCGGCAGGATACCTTGTTGCATTAATGATTATTTCCATTGCCGGTGCTATGGCAACAGCTCCATTAGCCAGACTATGGGGCAAGCGCAAGTTGTTTATTATTGCATTATTGTTCTCAAGTGCTGTTAATTCATTAATTGTATTCTGCGGACCTGAAGATACTGTCGCTATATTCTCATTAGGGATTATTTCAGAGTTTGCTGCAGCCATATTCCCCACACTGTTTTTTGCCATGTTGGGTGATGCAGCTGATTATTCCGAGTGGAAAAACGGCCGGCGTGCAACCGGACTGGTTTATTCGGCAGGTTCTTTTGCTACCAAGTTTGGTGGTGGAATTGCCGGGGCGATCATTGGCTTTGTATTGGCAATGTTTAATTACGATGGTCTCGATTCAGTATCCATCAAAGGAGCCATTCCGGGTATTGTTATGCTGATGAGTTGGATTCCTGCCCTGATAGCAGTTGCGGCAGCAGGTATCATGGTGTTCTATCCTTTGTCGCAAAAGAAAATGACACAAATAACAAATGAACTAAGCGAAAAACGAAATAACGAACTCGCTTTAGAGAAACAGGGGTAAAAAATAGTAAGATGAAACGAACATGTAAATTTTAATCTTAAAAATTACAAACAGGTTAATGATTAAAATTTCTTGAGAGTTCCATGTGGCAAACGAATGAAAATTTAAACACATGAAGTACGGATATTTTGACGATAATAGAAGAGAATATGTAATTACAAACCCACAAACGCCTTGGCCGTGGATTAATTACCTGGGGAATGAAGATTTTTTCTCATTGATATCTAATTCTGCAGGAGGATATGCCTTTTATAAAGATGCCAAGTTCCGCCGATTAACCCGTTACCGCTATAATAATGTACCAATGGATAATGGTGGGCGCTATTTCTATATCAAGGATGAAGATACTATCTGGTCGCCGGGTTGGAAGCCCTGCAAAACAGAGTTGGATAAATACGAGTGTCGGCATGGTATGAGTTATACACAAATAACAGGGGCTAAGAATGGTATCGAGGCTGAAACTTTGTTTTTGGTGCCACTTAAAACATGGGCTGAAATTCAGAAAGTAAAGCTGACCAATACCACATCGAAGGTAAAGAAGTTGAAACTCTTCTCTTTTATGGAATGGTGCCTGTGGAATGCAGAGGATGACCAGAATAACCTGCAACGCAACCTGTCGACAGGTGAGGTTGAGATAAAAGATTCTACCATCTATCATAAAACGGAGTACAAGGAACGTCGTAACCACTATGCTTTCTACCATGTGAATACCGATATCAATGGTTATGACACCGACCGAGAGTCTTTTGTTGGATTATATAATGAATATTCAGCACCACAAGCTGTTTTAAACGGACAACCAACAAACTCAGAAGCTCATGGTTGGTCACCCATAGCATCACATTATATCGAAGTTGAATTGCAACCTGGTGAGTCGCAGGATTACATCTTTATATTAGGTTATATAGAAAATGCTGAGGAAGATAAGTGGGAGGCGAGAAATGTGATTAATAAGCAGCCTGCCGAAGCTGTGATAGAGCGATTTAATACAATTGAAAAAGTTGAGTCGGCTCTAACCGATTTAGGTGAGTATTGGGATAAGCTGTTGGGTAAGTTTGTGCTCGACAGTAATGATGATAAATTAAACCGGATGGTCAATATCTGGAACCAGTACCAGTGCATGGTGACCTTCAATATGTCGCGTTCGGCATCATTCTTCGAAGTGGGTATTGGACGTGGAATGGGCTTCCGTGATTCTAATCAGGATTTGATAGGTTTTGTGCACCAGATACCGGAACGGGCACGTGAGCGTATTATTGATATTGCCTCTACACAGTTTCCTGATGGCGGTTGCTATCACCAGTATCAACCATTAACCAAGAGAGGTAATGACGCGATTGGAGGAGGTTTTAACGACGACCCCATGTGGCTGATCTTGGGGGTAGTGAGTTATATTAAGGAGTCGGGTGATTTCTCTATATTGGATGAAATGGTGCCTTTCGAGAATGATATGAATATTGCCAAAACACTATATGAACACCTCACCATATCTTTTAATCATGTGATTAATAATCTGGGACCAAATGGCTTACCTCTGATTGGTCGTGCCGATTGGAACGATTGCCTGAACCTCAATTGTTTCTCTACAGATCCGAACGAGTCTTTCCAGACAACCGAGAATAATACCAAAGGTTCAAAAGCAGAATCGGTGATGATTGCCGGCTTGTTTGTGGTCTATGGAAAAGAGTACGTTGCCCTTAGCAAGCGAATAGGTAAACACCAGGAAGCAGAAAGGGCACAAGCCGAAGTTGATAAAATGATTGCAGCAGTTAAGTCCAATGGATGGGATGGCGAGTGGTTCCTGCGCGCTTATGATTTCCATGGCAATAAAGTGGGTAGCGATCAAAACGAAGAAGGTAAAATATTTATTGAGTCGCAAGGCTGGTGCACCATGGCAGGAATTGGCAAAGAAGAAGGGATGTGCGAAAAAGCGCTCGATTCAGTAAAAGAACGTCTCGACTGTGATTATGGTATTGTGTTGAATAATCCTGCTTTTACAAAGTACGTGATTGAGTATGGGGAGATTTCGACTTATCCTTCAGGTTATAAGGAGAATGCCGGCATCTTCTGCCACAATAACCCATGGATCATGATTGGGGAAACAGAAATTGGACGCGGAGAAAAAGCTTGGGAATATTATAAAAAGATCTGCCCGGCTTACCTTGAAGAGATCAGTGAGTTGCATAAGACGGAACCATATGTATATGCGCAGATGATTGCAGGTAAAGATGCTTTCAAACCAGGTGAAGCGAAAAACTCCTGGTTGACAGGTACTGCTGCCTGGAATTTCTATGCGGTTACCCAATATATACTGGGTATTCAGCCCGACTATGATGGCTTAAAAATTGATCCATGCATACCTGCTGATTGGAAGGAATTTACCATTAAACGCCAATTCAGAGGTACTGAGTACCTGATTGAAATTAAAAACCCTCAAGGCGTTAATAAGGGTGTTGCCAGGATGACTGTTAATGGTAAAACACTGGAGGGAAATATTGTACCGATTTTTGAGAACGGTACACATGAAGTTGTTGTTACATTGGGATAAAATATTCCGGACGTCTTTAGAAAGGCGTCCGGGATTTTTTAACAGGCTCTTGCTATTTTGCATAATAAGTTTATACCTTTAATCAACATTATCCATTTATTAATGAAAACCGACAAAACACTTATTAAAAAGCTAAGAAAAGGAGATATTCAGGCATTTGATAAATTGCTTGAATGTTATAGCTCTAAGCTGTATGGTTTCGCATTTAAATATCTGAAGTCAGATGTTGAAGCGGAAGGGCTGGTTCAGGAAGTTTTTATTAAGATCTGGAACAAACGTGAGAGTCTTGATCCCGAGAAATCTTTTCATTCCTATTTATTTACCATTGCATTTAATCATATCAAAAAGCAGTTTGAAAAACGTAAGGTAGTTTCAGGAGTGGTAGATGTGCTGGCACCGGAGATTGCTGATAACTCAACTGAAAGAGGAATATTATACCGGTCTGTTTTGCATCAGGTGATTGATTTATTAAACGAATTGCCCGATAAGAAGAGAAAGATATTCGAGATGAGCCGTTTTGAAGGATTGCCATCCAAAGAAATAGCACAACGGATTGGTTTAGCTCCAAAAACCATTGATAATCAAATCTCAGAAGTGATTCATTATTTAAAAGAACGGGTTGATATTAGTGAGATAGCTGTTGCTCTACTAATCTTTTTGATTATCTGATGTATTGATTGCCTGAAGGGCAAATACATAATAACATAGGGCAAACGTAGTGACGCCCTATGATTTCGTTATGCCAATCATGCCGGTGCAGTCGCCAACGAGATATAGTTAGTAACCGAACCATGCACCGGAATAAACCAACAGTCAATAATGTGTCGTTCCTGCTGAGTTACTACCTATTGCTGTGCTTTTAAAATTGCATCAATTAAATTTGAATTTTCCCCCTTGGCGAAGGGGGCAGTTTATTAGTAGGTCATTAATAAAGGTTTCGGGGGATTGATCATTTGCAGGATAGCTGACTCACCAATAGAGATGACTCTAATTCCTTTAAAACACTGTTTCGATTAGAATTGCCTGAAGGGCAAATGCATGATAGCATAGGGCAAACGCAGTGACGCCCTATGATTTCGTTATGCCACTCATACCGGTGCAATTGCCAACGAGATATAGTTAGTAACCGACCCATGCACCGGAAATAAACCAACAGTCAATAATGTATCACTCCTTTAATGCTAAAAATGATGTTGCCAATGTCTATTATTGTATTGCACTTATCAATCTGGTTAATTTTTTATTGCACCTATCATCTATACTATCAGTGAATTAGAAAATAATTCAAAAAAATCTCCTTTTTCGAAGGGAGATTTTTCTTTTTACAGGATATAACTAATAAAGGCTGAAAGATTGTGATGAAAAATATAAGTTGACTAAGCCAAAATAACAGACGTAAAAGGGGACATGACAAAATTGAACAAAGACATAATAAAAAGATATACATCTGATCAATACACAGTGCAGGATGAACGGTACATAACCGATCAATTTAATGACAAGAGCGGTGCAGATGAATTGCATAAGGTGTTAAAAGACGATTGGGAAACAAACACATTTGATGATCAAAATAAAGATCTTACCCATGTTTTAGATGCTATTCATGAGCAAATTCAGCCTTCAAAAACCAGCAGAGTTATTCGTTTATATAAGGCTTATTCTCGAATCGCTGCCATCTTATTATTGCCATTGGCTATCTTGTTTTTAATTAAGAATCTTAGTAATGATTATCAGAATTCAAATCAAGCAATTACATCAGTTAAAGCACTGCCAGGCACTAAAGTACAGTTCACATTACCCGATGGAACAAGTGGATGGTTAAATGGAGGTTCAGAGCTAAGCTATCAAACTTCATTTGAAGAACGTCACGTTAACCTTACAGGAGAAGCATTTTTTGATGTGACTCACGATCAGTATCATCCTTTCGAAGTATTGGGAAGTGATTCAAAAATAGTGGTATTGGGTACGAGATTTAGTGCCAATATGTGGCCACACAGACCAACAACAGAAGTGGTTCTCGAAAGCGGGAAGGTAAAGTTTGTACCAGATAATGAACTAGAAGCCACTATTCTTAAACCTGGCGAAAAACTGATCTATCAAAAAACATCAAGTAAATGTATGGTTGAAACGGTCGATACTGAGGTTCACACCGCATGGGTTAAAGGAAAACTGGTTTTCAGAGGAGAAAATATAAAAGAGGTTGCCCAAAAGTTGGAAGACTGGTTTAATGTTGAGGTGATTCTCGAAGGAGATCATTCCAATACCTATAAGTTCAGAGCGACCTTTAAAGATGAGAGCCTTGAGGAAGTGTTGAATTTAATAAAGCTAACCTTCCCGATGAATTATAAGATTGAACAGCCAAGCTTATTGGCTAATGGTAAATACACAAAACAAAAAGTAATAATTAAAGCAAACCAAAAATGATATAGATATAAAAAAGGAGAGAAAGAAGCACCACCTTCGTTAACTCTCCTCAAATAATTTGTTTCACTAAACATTTCAAATTTATGAAAAAAAATCCACTTGAGGTATGGGATAACTATGCCTTGCAAAAAATTTACAGACGTATGAGAATGTTAGCTATTCTTTTACTGGTTGGTGTATCGCAAATGTGGGCGACAAGTACCTATTCGCAAGAAGCCACCTTATCAATGAAAAAGAACAATGTATCAATTGAGCAAATCATTGATGCCATTGAAAAACAAACTGGCTATACTTTTTTATATAACCAGCAGATAATTGATAAAGTGAAAGCGTTATCAATTAATGTTGAGGATGAGGACTTAATGGAAGCTCTTGATCAGCTTTTTGCATCTACAAATATTAATTATCGAATCATTGATAATCAAATTGTTCTGACTGAGTCACCTGCTGCCATCAAGGCCATGCAGCAAGAACATACTGTGACAGGAATGGTAACAGATGTGAATGGAGATCCAATTCCCGGTGTAACAGTTGTTGAAGAAGGTAACCCAAGTAACGGAACAATTACGGCTGTCGACGGTGCTTATACAATCACGCTCTCATCACCAGATGCTGTAATTAATTTCTCTTTCGTAGGTTTTGAACCTCAAAGTATCCAGGTTGGTGGTAAACCATCCATTGATATTACAATGGTTGAAGAAGCCATTGATATGGATGAGGTGGTTGTTGTAGGTTATGGCGTGCAGCGCAAAAGTGTTGTGACAGCTGCTATTTCTTCAGTTAAAGCGGAAGAGCTGGAAAAGGTATCAAATGGTCGTGTAGAACATGCTATCCAGGGACGTACGGCAGGTGTTGCGGTATTACCAACTTCTGGTGCTCCGGGTGCAGGTGTTAAGATACGTATTCGTGGTACAGGATCGAATGGTAACAGTAACCCATTGTACATTGTTGATGGTATGAAAACTGGTAGTATCGATGATTTGGACCCTAATGATATTGCATCAATGGAAATATTAAAGGATGCAGCATCTGCAGCGATATATGGAACCGAAGGTGCCAATGGTGTAGTCTTAATCACCACAAAGAGCGGAACTAAGGGAAAAACAAGGATTGAGTATAACTTCCAGTATGGTGTTCAAAATCTGGCAACTAATGCCGAAATGATGAATGCATCACAATACAAACAATTTATGGAAGAAGCTGGTGAGACCATTACGCCTCCTGCTGGAGAAAATTACGATACCGATTGGTTAGATGAAATCTCAGAAGCTGCTCCAATGCAACGTCATAGTCTGAGCTTTTCGGGAGGTACTGAAAAGTCTACATATCTATTGTCTGGTTCATACCTAAAGCAGGATGGTGCAATTGGTGGTGAACATGCGCGTTTTGAACGTTACACATTCCGTATCAATACTAAAAATGAAGTAGCGGATTGGTTAGAAGTTGGAAATAATTTGAATTTTTCTCACTCAAACAGAAACATCTTACCTGAAGATGATGAGTATCGCTCAATTGTTAACAGTGCATTGTTGCTCGACCCTTATACGCCAGTTATCGAATCGGATATGAGCCGAATTGATGCGATCATTGATGCCGGTAATACGCCTCTTCAAAACTCAAATGGTGAATATTATGGCTTAAATCGCTTTGTAACCGGGGAGACGGCTAACCCTGTCGCATTTATGGAAAATACCCATAATAAAGAAATAAAAGATAAGTTGTTAGCTTCATTCTATGGAACCTTAAAACCGTTGGAAGGTTTAAGTATTACTTCGCGTATTGGATTAGAATTAACGTATATCACTCGCAAAGAGTGGTCGCCTAAATATTACTTCTCATCAGAGCGATCGAATAGCTTGAATATTGCTCAGGATTGGGTTGACAAATATTACAAAGCACTTTGGGAGAACTTTGCTTCTTATAACAAGAAAATTAATAAGCACGATTTCACCTTTTTAGCAGGTATGTCATATGAGGATTATACACATCCGAATTATTATATGAAATCGGAAATGCCTAAGGAGGGTGAACAGTATGCATACCACGATTATTTTGCTGATCGCGATAACAACATGGTTGGTGGAAATTTGGAAGAGAATACCAAGGTATCTTATTTCGGCCGTTTAAGTTACAACTTCGCTAATAAATACATGATTGAAGGTTCGCTACGTCGCGATGGTGCCAGTGTATTACCAACTGACAACCGTTGGGCTTCGTTTGCTGCAATTTCTGCAGGATGGTTAATTTCACAAGAAGATTTTTGGAATGTGGAAGCCATTGATTACCTGAAATTACGAGGTAGCTGGGGACAAAATGGTAGTATCTTTAACGTGATACCTTTTGCAGACAGAGCATTCTGGACATCTCAGAATATTAACTATCCGAATGAAGATGAGGTATTATCAGGAGGATCGCGCAGTCCGCGTCCTACAAATCCGAATTTAGGATGGGAGACCTCTGAACAAACTAACTTTGGTATCGATTTGCGTGCTTTCAATAGTAAATTAAACTTCTCTGTAGATTACTATGAAAAGCTAACTGATGGATTGATTAAACCTAATAAAATGGCTCCGTCTGCAGGTTTTGGTGAAGATGTTTCTGCAAATTTGGGAACCGTTAAAAACTCCGGATTGGAATTTGAATTAGGTTGGAGAAATACAACTTCATTCGGATTAAAGTATGGTGTTAACTTTAATATTAGTACGCTTAAAAATGAAGTTACAGAAGTGATGGATGATACGCCTCAACCTGGCGCTAATGTGCGCGGTTTCAACATGACGTGGTTCGAAGAAGGTTATCCCATTTATTACTTCAAAGGTTATAAAACAGCAGGTATTGATCCTGCAACAGGTGAGCCTATAGTGGTTGATGTTAATGATGATGGTGAGATTACAGCTTCTGACCAAACGAATATTGGTGATCCTCACCCTGATTTATTGTATGGTGCTACTTTTAATATGGAGTATAAAAACTTTGATTTTAACTTGTTTATGCAAGGTATGTCGGGCAATGATGTATTTATGGCCTGGTTCCGTACCGATCGTAAGTTGAGTAATAAACCATCGTTCTTCTTCACTGATCGTTGGACCGGACCTGGAGATAATGCCAGTATGCCTAAACCAGATAACACCAGTGACTTTATTTATCGAAGTGACCTGGTTGTGCAGGATGCATCTTACATGCGTATTAAGCAGATCCAGTTGGGTTATACTTTACCAAAATCGTTAACGGAGAAAATTAAACTTCAGCGCGTTAGAGCATTTGTTTCTTTGGATGATTATTTCACATTCACCAAATATGAAGGTATGGATCCGGAAGCAGGTTCTAATGAAGATAACCGTCAGGGTATTGATAAAGGTTTATACCCAACTACTAAGAAAGTTATGTTTGGCTTAAATGTTAATTTCTAATCCAAATTCAAAGAACAATGAAAAAAATAAAATATAGCATATATACTTTACTTCTGATTCTTGCTTTTGGTGCATGCTCAGATAGTGTATTGGATAAAACACCAATTGGAAAATTTAATAGCGACGATTACCTGACAACAGAAGAGGAGGCAGAAGCTGCAATTATTGGTGTTTATGATTACTTGCAGATTGGTTACAATAACTATGGTGATTGGTCGAGTATATTCTTTGTTAAAGGTTTACAAGGAGATGATTTAAATACAGGAGGCGGATCATCGGCTGACCAACCTAAGTTACAGCAATTAAATAATTTCACCTATGAGTACGATAATCCAGCCATTAAAGACGTTTGGCATTCGTTCTACAAAATAGTAAATGCTTCAAATGCGATTTTGAATACTATATCATCGGAATTGGGCAATGCAAAGCAAATATCTGCTGAAGCGAAATTTTTCAGAGCTTATGCTTACTTCGAGCTAGTAACGATGTGGGGAGATGTGCCGTTTTTCTTAGAGAACACTACTGAAATCAGTGTTAGTTTCCCAAGAACTGATAAAGCAACCATTTATACGCAAATTCATAAGGATCTAACTGAAGCCATTTCAGATTTACCTGTTAAAGAAGATTTAGATGAAGGTTTAAAATTTAGAGTAGCAAAAGGTGCTGCACAGGCATTGAAAGGTAAAGTATTTCTTTATCAGGAGGATTATACCAATGCTCACCAAATGTTACAAAATGTAATTGATGACGACAGCTATTCTTTAGTTGAAGATTACAGTACAATTTGGTTGAGAGAAGAACGAGCTGGTTCAGAGTCAATATTTGAGGTGCTTTATTCAAGCAAAAATGCGCATGATTGGGGTGGCCCCTGGGATGGTACAGCTGAATCGAATTTCATTGTACAGTTATGTGGACCCCGTGGTGATAATTCTTTTAATAACATGGATGTTATTGGCTATACAAATGGATGGGGATTTAATGTGCCAACCGGTAAATTTGGTGATTTATTGCAAGCCGAAGCAGGTGCAGAACGTTACAATACTTCTACCATTTCAGAAGATGAATTTGTTGCTGCAGGAGGTGAGGTGAACCGTTCAGGTAATAATAATTGGGATGCCTTTGAAGGATATATTCGATTGAAGTATTCAACGATTCCATCAGAAACATCAGAAGGAGGTGTAACCGAAGTGAACTGGAACACACCATTTAAATTAATACGTTTATCAGATGTGATGCTAATGGCAGCCGAAGCATATAACCGTGACGGCATGGACCCTCAGGCTGTGTCTTTAATCAAGGATGTGCGCGAGCGAGCAGGTTTCACAGATCATTCTGCCTGGGAAAGTTTAACTGGTGATGCTTTATTTGATATCATTAAGAAAGAACGTTCTTTAGAACTGGCCTTTGAAGGTCATCGATTCTGGGACTTGGTTCGCTGGGGTGATGCAACAACAGAGTTGGCTTCAAGAGGGTTTACAGCCGGTAAAAATGAAGTTTTTCCTATTCCACAAGAAGAAATAGATTTGAATGCAGGTATCTCTATTGAAGATCAAAATCCTGGGTATAATTAGGATTTATGATTGATGCTTAAGACCATCAAAGGCTGCCTTCAGGTGGCCTTTGATTCGTATATCGGATTATTATTTACACAAACATATTATAATGAGAAACCTTAATTTTCTAATGCTAATTTCGGCTTTTATTTTAGCTTCCTGCACGAGTAATCAGAAGTCAATGACTGATGAAGATCGCTATATTGAAGATTTATTGGCCAAGATGACCCTTGCTGAGAAAATTGGTCAATTGAACCAGTACACCAGTCGCTGGGAGATGACCGGACCGGCGCCTAAAGAGAATAAAGGAGCGCAGAATTTATTGGAGGAATTAAAATCAGGGATGGTAGGTTCAATGCTCAATGTGAATGGAGCAGAAGCCACTCGTAAAGCGCAACAAACTGTTGTGGAAAATACACGTTTGGGTATTCCACTGATTTTTGGTTACGATGTCATTCATGGTTATAAGACCATATTCCCAATCCCATTGGCAGAGGCGGCTTCATGGAATCCTGAATTAGCTCGCCTGTCATCGGAAGTGGCAGCTAAAGAAGCAGCTGCATCTGGTATCAATTGGACATTTGCACCAATGGTTGATGTAGGCCGCGATGCGCGTTGGGGCCGGGTAATGGAAGGTGCCGGAGAAGATCCATATTTGGGAAGTGCGTTTGCAAAAGCCCGGGTAGAAGGTTTCCAGGGCGATGATTTGAGCAATGAATTTACGATTGCTGCCTGTGCCAAGCATTTTGCTGGTTATGCCTTTTCAGATGCCGGCCGGGATTACAACTCAGTAGAAATTGGAAACGAAGCACTTCATAATATTGTGTTACCTCCGTTTAAAGCTGCAGCTGAAAGTGGTGTTTCGACCTTTATGAATGGCTTTAATACCATTAACGGTTTGCCTGTAACAGCCAGTAGTTACCTACAACGCGATTTGCTGAAAGATGAATGGGAATTTGACGGTTTTGTAGTGTCAGACTGGAACAGCATTGGTGAGATTGAGATTCATGGAGCAGCGGCCGACCTGAAAGAAAGTGCTGAACGTGCCATCAAAGGAGGTTCGGATATGGACATGGAAGCCCGAGCATACATTGCATATCTTGAGGAATTAGTTAGAGAGGGTAAAGTAGATGAAAAGTTAATTACAGAGGCTGCCCGCAGAATATTACGTATTAAATATCGATTGGGCTTATTCGACGATCCATACAAGTATTGCAATGTGGAGAACGAGCAAAAAATGATTTACACTGATGAGCATAGAGCCGCAGCTCGCAAAGTAGCACGTGAATCTATGGTATTATTGAAAAATGATAATCAAATTCTTCCTTTATCGAATAATACGCGAAGTATTGCAGTTATCGGTCCTTTGGCAAATGACAAGGATTCTCCACTAGGCAACTGGCGCGCTAAGGCCGTAAGCCAATCAGCCGTGTCATTACTTGAAGGTGTGAAAGCTACTATTGGCGAATCGACAAAGCTTAGTTACGCTGAAGGTTGTCAGTTATCTATCGGGCCCAGGAATTTTACCGATCGGATTATTTTTAATGAAATAGACCGTTCAGGTTTCAAAGAGGCTATTGCGGCAGCTAGAAAATCGGAGGTTGTGCTACTGGCCATTGGTGAGGACTGCTATCAGAGCGGAGAAGGACGAAGCATGACTGATATTCGTTTGAAAGGTCTTCAGCAAGAATTATTTGATGCAATTTATAAGGTGAATAAAAACATTGTGGTGGTATTAATGAATGGTCGCCCATTGGCTATTCCTGAAATAGCAGAAAAATCGGCTGCCATATTGGAAACCTGGCATTCGGGAACTGAAGGCGGACATGCTATTGCTGATGTAATATTCGGTAAATACAACCCGTCGGGTAAATTGCCGGTTACATTCCCACGCAATGTTGGTCAGTGCCCGATATTCTATAATTATAAAAATACCGGTCGTCCTACAGGACAAACTGATGCCTGGGTATTATATTCATGCTATAATGATGCGCCAAATTCACCTCAATTCCCATTTGGATATGGTTTAAGTTATTCCATTTTCGAATACTCTGATA
>NZ_CEXQWX010000070.1:0-29445 GCF_982718395.1 Carboxylicivirga sp. | reverse complement strand
TAGGTCGAATGGAACAAGATAAAGTTGGTGCTTTGATGTTCTGGGAAACAAATCCGGTTTACCATGCACCACTTCGTGGCCGAACAGAAGAGGCGATTAAGAAAGTGCCACTTCGATTAGCTGTTCAATCACAACAGACCGAAACATCCCTACTTTGTAATTATCAGTTACCTGCTCCTCACTTTTTGGAGCGTTGGGATGATACAGAATTAGTAAATGGCGTTTACACATTAACTCAGCCTGCTATTCGTCCGTTATTTAAAACACGTACAGCACAAGAGAATCTGATGGCTTGGGCTGGTTTTGAAGGCACCTACTACGATTTTATTAAGTTATGCTGGAAAGAGAATATTTATAATTCAGCTATATCCAAAGGCAAACAGTTTGAAACATTCTGGAAGGTGAGCCTGCGTGATGGTATCGTTACAGATGAAGGCAAGACTTCAGAAAGTGTAATATATGCTGGTGCTGATGTAGCATCAATTATTCAGAAGAATAAGTCCGCGAAATCAACCAACGATCTTGAACTGGTATTGTATCAGAATGTGCCGATTGGTGATGGTACACTTGCTAATAACCCTTGGTTGCAAGAATTACCTGAACCTGTATCACGTGTTTGCTGGGACAACTATGTATCTGTTTCACCTGCCTTTGCCGCTCTTCGTGGCTGGACACAAGGTGATGTGGTGGATGTCAACGGTGTTGAATTACCTGTTTTGATACAGCCGGGTCAGGCGCGTAATACCTTAGCAGTTGCAGTGGGTTATGGTCGTTCAAATGCCGGCCGCACTGCCAGTGATCTGGGTAAGAATGTTTACCCATTTGTAGAGTTAAATAATGGTCACCGCTCATATGTAGTGTCAAAAGTTGATGCTACAGCAACAGGATCAACTTATGAGTTAGCTGCCACACAGTCGCACCACTCAATGGAAGGTCGTGCTTTAGTTCGTGAAACTACCATTGCTGAGTATCTGGAGAATCCAGCGTCGGGTAACGAAATGCACGAGAAAATAGAAAAACTACATACGACTTTATATAACAAACATGAGTACAAAGGCCATCACTGGGGAATGGTGATTGACCTGAATTCATGTATTGGTTGTAATGCTTGTGTTGTTGCCTGTTCGGCCGAAAACAATGTGCCAGTGGTTGGGCGTAATGAAGTACGCCGTTCACACGAAATGCATTGGATTCGCTTAGACCGGTATTATTCTGGTGATACAGATAATCCGGAGGTAGTTCGCCAGCCAGTGATGTGTCAGCATTGCGATAATGCGCCTTGTGAGAATGTTTGTCCGGTAGCGGCAACAAACCACAGTTCGGAAGGTATTAACCAGATGGCTTACAACCGTTGTATCGGAACACGTTATTGTAATAACAACTGTCCATACAAAGTGCGTCGATTCAACTGGTACGATTACACTGGGGCTGATTCGATTCCAAACAACCGTGTTGATCCGGCAGGTATGACACTTGACTTGAAACGTATGGTATTGAATCCCGATGTAACTGTTCGCGCGAAAGGTGTGATTGAAAAATGTTCGATGTGTATTCAGCGTATTCAGGATAAGAAACTGAACGCTAAGAAAGACGGTCGACAGTTGGCTGATGGAGAAATTAAAACCGCTTGTCAGCAAACCTGTCCTGCTGATGCTATCACTTTTGGTGACATGAATGATCCAAACAGTAAAGTGTCTAAGTTATTGAAAGATGCACGTCGGTATGGATTGTTAGAAGAGTTGCACACTTTACCATCAGTGGTGTACCTATCGAAAGTAAGAAATAAAGACAAAAATAAAATGCTAAGCTAATGTACGTATCACCAGTAAGAGAGCCGCTCATTAGCGGAGAAAAAAGCTACAGTAAAGTTACCGAGGATATATATGCCCCGATGACCGGTAAGCCAGGCAAATTTTGGTTTGGTGGCTTAACATTGGCATTGATTGCGCTGGGATTCGGACTGTTCTCCATTTTCATCACCGTATGGGATGGAATTGGAACTTGGGGATTAGATAGAACCATTGGTTGGGGATGGGGAATCACCAACTTTGTATGGTGGGTAGGTATTGGTCACGCTGGTACCTTTATCTCTGCCATCTTGTTGTTGTTCCGTCAGAAATGGCGTACATCCATTAACCGAAGTGCGGAGGCAATGACCATTTTTGCCGTAATGTGTGCCGGTTTATTCCCGCTCATTCACATGGGACGTTTACCTTTAGGTTTCTTTATCTTCCCTTATCCAAATACACGTGATGTGTGGGTAAACTTTAACTCACCATTGTTGTGGGATGTATTCGCCATCTCAACATACCTGACTGTTTCCTTATTATTCTGGTACATGGGCTTAATACCTGATATTGGAACAATTCGTGATCGCTTAAAAGAAGGAATTAAAAAGAAAGTATATTGGTTTTTGAGTTTTGGATGGACAGGTTCAGCCCGTCACTGGGCTCGCCACGAATCAATGAGTTTGATATTAGCTGGTTTGGCAGCTCCACTCGTATTATCGGTGCACACCATTGTAAGTTTTGACTTTGCAACTTCGGTTATACCCGGATGGCATACCACCATTTTCCCACCTTACTTTGTGTCGGGTGCGGTGTTCTCAGGTTTCGCCATGGTATTAACCCTGATGATTATTACGCGTAAAGCAATTAATCTGGAGGACTACATTACCAAAGCTCACCTGGAGTCGATGAATAAAATTATCATCGCCACTGGTTCCATTGTGGGTATCGCATACATCACTGAGCTGTTTATCGCTTGGTACTCGGGTGTGGTTTATGAGCAATATGCTTTTGTCAATCGTGCCTTTGGGCCATATTGGTGGGCCTACTGGATTATGATGACCTGTAATGTAATTACTCCACAGTTATTCTGGATTAAAAAGATACGTCGCAGTTTTGCTGCCACCTTCGTCATCTCCATTTTTGTGAATATAGGTATGTGGTTTGAGCGATTTGTAATTATTGTTACATCGCTGCATCGTGACTTCCTGCCTTCGAGCTGGAGTATGTATTCACCAACATGGGTTGAGGTTGGTATATATGTTGGAACCTTCGGGTTGTTTTTCACCCTGTTCTTCTTGTTTATTCGTTTCTTCCCGGTAATAGCGATTGCTGAGGTGAAGAGTGTATTGAAAACATCAACCGAAAAGTTTATTAAGAAAGGAAAGTAATTATGGCAGAAAAAGCTTTTGTTTCAGGATATTATCTGGATGATAAGGATTTGGTTGATGGAATCAAGGCCTTACAGGAAAAAAATATTGAGATAGCAGATGTTCGCACACCTTTCCCTGTTCATGGACTGGACAGAGTATTGAAGATGCGTCGCTCACGTTTGCCTCGTGCGGGATTTATTGCTGGTGTTATTGGGGCAACTATTGGATTTGGTTTTCAGGCATGGGTATTTACCGAAGCATGGCCACTTAATTTTGGAGGTAAACCATTTTTATCTGTTCCATCGTTTATTCCGGTGACTTTTGAGTTAACAGTTTTGATGGCTGCTTTTGCATTGGTATTTGGCTTCTTAATTAGCAGTAAACTAGGGCCTGGAGCTGACAATGTAATATTTGATGAAGAGGTGACAAACGACCGTTTTCAAATCTTATTGGAGGTAAGTGGAGGAAATAGTGAAGAGCTTCAAGCTGAATTACAATCAGCAGGTGCTGAAGGAGTAAAACATCATGATATTTAAATCCTGATACTAATTATTGAACTATGTATAAGTCATTTGAGTTTTCAAAAAAGATAAAGTCCTTTTTAATCGCTATAATAGTTATAGGAGCTGTACTTGCGGCTGCTGGTATTGCGATGAGTCTGGATCATACACACCGTATTTGGGCTAACGTATTGCTCAACGGCTTTTTCTTTACCGCTATAGCCTTAAGCGCTGCTTTCTTTGTAATTGTGCATGCACTGGGGGAGTCTGGTTGGCATACTGCTGTACAAAGAGTTCCTGAAGCTATGTCGTTATATGTGCCGATAGGAGGTGTATTTATGTTACTGGTATTGGTAGGTATGCACGATATTTACCACTGGAGTCATACAGAACATCTTGATGAGATATTGCAGGGTAAAAGTGGTTATCTGAATCCAATGTTTTTTAGCATTCGAACAGTTGCTTACATTATAATTTGGAGTCTGTTGGTAATGTGGTTCAGGAAGACATCATTAAAAACTGACGTAGATACTAATATCAAGTTATTCAATAAGCAAAGAACTATTGCTGGTATTTTTATTGTGATCTTTGCTGTTACAAGCTCAACTTCTGCCTGGGATTGGATCATGTCAATTGATGCACACTGGTTTAGTACCTTATTTGGTTGGTATATGTTTATCAGCACCTTTGTTTCAGCTGTTGCTTTGATTATTGTTCTTCTGTTTGTTTTAAAACGAATGGGCTATATGGAGCACGTTAATGATGAACATTTGCATGATTTAGGAAAATACCTTTTTGGATTTAGTATATTCTGGGCTTATTTATGGGTGTCACAATATTTATTGATCTGGTATAGTAATATACCTGAAGAGACCATATACTATGTGAAACGCATTCAGGATTTTGAAGGTGTGTTTTATGCTAATGTGATCATTAACTTCCTTGCGCCATTCTTAATATTGATGCCACGTGGTACGAAAAGGAAGCTTAACTGGTTAATTGCAGCTGCAATTATAGTATTTATCGGACACTGGATCGATATGTACCTGGCAATTATGCCTGGGTCAACGGGACATGCAGATTTTGGTATTCTTGAAATAGGAATGACGGTATTTGTATTGGGTATCTTTCTATTCGTGTTTTTCTCCAGTTTTGCAAAAGCACCTGTTGTGCCAGAGAATCACCCATTCTTTAAAGAAAGTTTTGATTATGACAATATTCGATAGAAATATGAAGTACTTGCATATAGTTAGAATGTTTGGTATCACACTGTTGGTGCTGTTTATTACTACAAGTTGTGATAAAGATAGAAATAAGCCGGGTTACAGCTATTTTCCTGATATGGAACAATCACAAGCATACGAGACTTATACCCCAAATCCCAATTGGGAGAATGGCCGAACAAATCAATTGCCAGTAGAAGGAACAGTTCCGCGTGAGATGATCCCATTTGATTTTGAAAAAACAGATGTGAATCGCACATGGGCTGGTCAAGAATTACAAAATCCGTATTCAGGTGATGCTTCTGTTTTAAAAGAAGGTAAGCGCCTATATGATATTTACTGCTTGCATTGTCATGGAGATATGGGTGATGGTAAAGGACATTTGTATACTTCCCAAAAGTACTTGTATCTGCCTGCTGATTTAAATTCAGAAAAGATTCGTACCAATCCTGATGGTGAAATTTTCCAGGTGATTACTGTTGGATACGGTGTAATGGGAGCTCATGGAGCACAAATCTTACCGGATGAAAGGTGGAAAATTATTTCCTACATTCGGGAGAAACTGCATCCGATGGCAAGTAAAGCTGCTGAGGAAAAGAAAAATGAAGCAGCAAATGCAGAAACGAATGCACCTGCTTAAATAATGAAAATTTTAAAGAAAAAGCCCAGTTGAAATATACTCAACTGGGCTTTTTCACTCCTGATTCCCAGTCTCCCAATTTAGCAACAATTCGAAACGTTCAGTATAGGCTTCTAAAAAACCGTTGTCGGCCTCTTATTGGTTGCTTTATATTTTTGTTTTTCAGCAAGAGCATTCTCAAGTCGAATACGATACCCATTTTTAAAAGACATTATATGTGCTTGTTCAAATCCCATATTTTGAACGATGGTCAGGAAGTTGGTTGCTTCTTCGTATTCAATAAATTCACCTAAGGTAAATTGGTTAATACTGTCATAGGTGTCTTGCTTTAATCCAAGCATGTTTTCTTTATATTCGCTTAAGTCAAGGTCTTTATAAGCACCAATCTGAATAGCAAATAAGATACCGTCATAATCTTCTTTGGGTAGTGCCGATTTATGTGTATTATATGTAATCTTCCGCAGTGAGTCGATGTTTAATTCTTTCTCAATATAAATGGTGTCAATCATCTGTTTTAAATTAGCCGCTTCTGTTTGATCAGGTACTTTTATGAATCCCTGAAGAAGTAAAAGTGAAAAGAGGGTAGTGGAAAAGGCAACAGTGAAATAGAACCACAATCGAAGATTACTAATCTTGGTAGTTTGTTTTTTAGAGGTCTCCCTTAATCGGGTTACTTCATTATTTAATGCCTCCACACGCAGCTGCAGCTTGTGCTCAGGCAATGTATTATCCGGTAACGACATTATTCGGGTGTTTAATGTTGTTACGAATTTAACGGATTGTTACTTAGGAATAAACGATCAGTAGCTAATATTAACTAACAAGATATTAACAGCTATTTATTGCCCCGCTCGGTTTAAAACTTCAATAATGGATGGATAAGTGTGATTTTTGATCTCATTCAGTTTATCTTCAGGTACCCATTCTGCTGAGGTGATGTTTTCTTCAGTTTGGGGTGTTGGCTTATTAAATCCAAAGTAATCCATAAAAAACCAAGCCGTTTCTTTTAAATAATGAACACCGTCTTGTTGGTATGTGTGAAAGGTGGAAAGTAAAGGGTGCCTGATGACAAGGTTGTCCAACCCACATTCTTCTTCAACCTCACGTATTGCTGTTTTACGAAAGGTTTCACCGGCTTCACATTTTCCTTTAGGTAAATCGTATAATCCTAATCGATGAATGATAAGATATTCATTTTTGGGATTGACGACCAAGCCTCCTGCCGCAGTGATGAATCTAAAGCATTTCTTTAAAGCGTTTAAGAGAAAGTCCTCATTACTTCCATAAACATAACCAGCTCTTAATTGCTCATTCATTTCAAAGGTTACAATGAA
Organism: Carboxylicivirga sp.; assembly: GCF_982718395.1. Lineage (NCBI taxonomy): Bacteria > Pseudomonadati > Bacteroidota > Bacteroidia > Marinilabiliales > Marinilabiliaceae > Carboxylicivirga > Carboxylicivirga sp. Next base: position 22,588 of record NZ_CEXQWX010000070.1, on the reverse strand, counting down.
ATTGTTTAGTTCATGGTGAGAGGTGTACTTGTGCAGAGCATCAAAGTTTTCAGAGAGATCCTGCTCCAGCTTGTTGGTTAAAAAAAGAGTTCTATCCTTGAAAAAAACTTTATACATTTGCGGTATGGAAAAATTAGCGGAAATCGTTGCCAAACAGTTGTTGCAAATAAAGGCAATAAAATTGCAACCTGCAACCCCTTTTACATGGGCATCTGGGTGGAATTCACCTATCTATTGTGATAATCGTAAAACGCTTTCTTACCCGGAAGTGCGTGATTTTATTAAGTTGGAATTCGCACGTTTGGTATTGGAAAAATATCCGGAGGTTGATGTAATTGCCGGAGTCGCAACCGGAGCTATTGCACAGGGAGCTTTAGTGTCAGACTCAATTAATAAGCCATTTATTTATGTACGTTCATCAGCTAAAGGTCATGGTTTAACAAACCTGATTGAAGGTGATTTAAAGCCAGGACAGAAAGTGGTTGTAATTGAGGATCTGATTTCTACCGGAGGAAGTAGCTTGAAAGCGGTAGAGGCAATTCGTGAAGCAGATGCTGAAGTTATGGGTATGTTAGCTATTTTCACATACGGATTTCCGGTTGCAAGTGAGGCTTTTGAAAAAGCAGGCGTTGAGTTAACAACTTTAAGCTCATATGAACAAATGATTCCTTTTGCAAGTGAATCAGGATATGTATCAGCCGAAGATGTAGCTACATTACAAGAGTGGCGTAAAGATCCGGCAAACTGGAAGAAGTAAAAGTTTATGGTTGTTAGATTCTGGCAGCCAGCTTAAAATATTAATCCTGAGCAGGTCTGTAATAGGCTTGCTCTTTTTTTCTTTGTGGCTTGTAAATCATCTAGCCTCTTGTTTCTAATAGTCTAATTATCTCTCAGATGACAACTTTCGAAAGCGATATAAAAAAGGCCAATTATCCGGCCGAAACAATGTTTAACTTTTTATCAGACTTTGACCATTTTGGTGAAGTAATCCCTAAGGATAAAATAAGTAACTGGCAATCATTTGGCGACAGTTGTCGTTTTTCAATTGATCCTGTTGGAGAAGTTGGTCTTCGGATAGTTGATAAAGAATCGCCAAAAGTGATTAAGTATACAGCCGAAGGTAAAACGCCATTCAATTTCTTTCTTTGGATTCAGCTGAAAGAGATGGCAGACGATGATACACGCGTAAAACTGACTATTAAGGCGGATATGAATCCAATGATTAAAATGGTAGCCAGCAAGCCGATTAAAAAGTTTCTTGAGGTATTGTCAGAAGCAATTGCCAATCACAAGTATTAAAATTATAAGCTGTCAGTTTTTGACTGACAGTAAAGCTATAAAACAAAACTTACTTCTTTAAAGGCATATTCCCTTTTCCTGCCACCTTTATCAACGAGTGTTAGCATACCCATTTCGTTAACATGATCAATTGATGCTTTAAAGATTCCCTCCTTATCTTTAAACAAATAAATACCATCCTTTCGGTATAAGCAATTAAAATAGGCCTTGTCGATTAAATCCAGACGATTAATCTCTAATTGATGATAGTAATGCTCAATGTTCTCAAGCAGTAACTCAAGTACATTTTCAATATTATAATTTTTTCCTGTTATTTGCTTTAACGAAATCGGGTTAGGCGCATCAGAAACAAATGTTTCCTGATTAACATTTAATCCAATGCCTGCAATGCTATAATCGAGTTGACTGCCTAAGATCGAATTTTCGATTAAAATACCGGATACCTTCGAATCATTGATGTAAATATCATTAGGCCATTTAATAGTTGCCTGAATATTGGTTAATTGTTTAATTGTATCAATCAAAGCAAGTGAAACAAGCTTTGATATATAAAATTGCAAATGAGGAGTCAGAAAAGCAGGTCTTAATAAGAGGCTAAAAGTTAAGTTTTTGTTAGCTTCACTTTCCCAGCTATTACCAACCTGACCTCTTCCTGCTATTTGATGAGCCGTGATAACAACAGTATTTTCAGCTAATTTCTTTTTTAGTAAAAGCTTTTTTAGTTCCGAGTTTGTCGATTCCAGTTGTGGATAAAATAGAAAATCAGGATGTGAATATGTCATCATTACAGTTTAGTGTGAAAAATTGACAGGCCAATCGGCTCTTTTTCTATTTAGCAAAAATAGGTGTTTAAAATTTTTTAAAAGTAGTATCTTTGAGCAAAAGTATATTTTGGGGTGTTTGCTTTAAAAGAGGGTTGAAAGTGAATACAGGTGTACTTTTAATCCAAAAAATATAGCTGCAATAAAGCAACAGACAAGAGTAGATTGCGAATGATTGAAGAAATTTATTCTGCTAAAAAATTAGCAGATGCCATTGTGGAAGGAATTCAAGATAAGAAGGGCACAAATATTGCTGTCTTGGATTTGTCAAAATTAGATAACACCATCTGTCAGTATTTTGTAATTTGTGAAGGTGAGAGTACAACGCAGGTAGATGCGATTGCTGATGGAGTTGAAGATTATGTGCGGGAGCAGTTAGGAGACAAACCGAATCATATTGAAGGAAAGGAAAATGCACTATGGGTTTTGATAGATTATTTTGATGTAGTAGTGCATGTTTTTCATAAAGAACAACGTGATTTTTATAATCTGGAAGGCTTATGGGCCGATGCTGAACGCACCAATATAGAAAACCTATTTTAACTAGAAAGTAAACACATGTCAAACGAAAAACCTAATACACCTGGTAACGATAAAGACAAGTCAAAACTTCCGAAATTCAATTTTTATTGGATTTATGGGATGATTGCCATTGCTCTTTTACTGCTATTGCAACTTGACTTTGGACAGGGCGCGCATGAGGTGAACTACAGTACATTTGTAGATCGTATTATTACCAGTGGTGATGTTAAACAAATTGTGATTGTTCGTAACGAAGGTACTGCTGAAGTTACTATTGAAGAAGATAAGTTAGATGCCTTTAAGGATTTATTCAAAGAGACCCTTACAAGTTCAGGTCCTCCAACGGTTGGTCCTCACTTTCTGGTGAACATTGCCTCTATTGATAAGTTTGAAGAAGTTAGAGAAGCGGCAGAAAATGAGTTAGGAGAAAGCATTCCGGTAAAGTATGAAACCCGAAAGAATTACTTGGGTGACTTTATGTCCTTCATGTGGCCATTATTGTTATTAATAGCCATTTGGGTATTTATATTCCGTAGAATGGGCGCTCAAGGAGGAGCCGGTGGAGCTGGAAACATCTTTAATGTTGGTAAATCGAAAGCCAAGATATTTGACAAAGAGTCGGATATCAATGTTAACTTCAAGGATGTAGCTGGTTTAGTAGAAGCCAAAACAGAGTTGGAAGAAATTGTTGAATTCTTAAAGAAGCCGGAAAAATATACAGAGTTAGGTGGTAAAATTCCAAAAGGTGCTTTGCTCGTAGGACCTCCGGGAACTGGTAAGACCCTTTTAGCTAAGGCGGTTGCTGGTGAAGCTAACGTACCGTTCTTTAGTATGTCAGGTTCTGATTTTGTAGAGATGTTTGTTGGTGTTGGTGCCAGCCGGGTGCGCGACTTGTTTAAGAAAGCCAAAGAAAAATCACCTTGTATCGTGTTTATTGATGAGATTGACGCAATTGGTCGTGCCCGGGGTAAAAGCCCTAACATGGGAGCAAACGATGAGCGTGAAAACACACTTAACCAACTGTTAACTGAAATGGATGGTTTTGGTACAAACAGTGGTGTTATAATTCTGGCTGCGACTAATCGTGCTGATATTCTGGATCGTGCTTTAATGCGTGCCGGTCGTTTCGATCGCCAGATTCATGTTGAGTTGCCTGATTTAAAAGAGCGTAAGGCAATTTTTGAAGTTCACCTGCGTCCATTGCGATTACATGACGATGTTGAGAGTGACTTCCTGGCAAAACAAACACCCGGTTTCTCAGGAGCCGATATTGCCAATGTTTGTAATGAGGCTGCACTCATAGCTGCGCGTAACAATAAAAAGATTGTAGAGAAAGAAGACTTCTTAAGTGCAGTTGACAGAATTGTAGGAGGTTTAGAGAAGAAAAATAAGATTATATCGAAGGATGAGAAAAAGGCGATTGCTTATCACGAAGCAGGACATGCTACGATTAGTTGGCTACTTGAACATGCACATCCTTTAGTAAAAGTAACCATCGTACCTCGTGGAAAAGCCTTGGGAGCCGCATGGTACCTTCCTGAGGAACGTCAGTTAACAACAACTGAGCAGATTCTGGATGAAATGTGTTCAACACTTGGTGGCCGGGCGGCTGAGGAAATCATGTTTGGAAAAATTAGTACCGGAGCATTAAGTGATCTTGAAAAGGTGACGAAGCAAGCTTACGCAATGGTTTCTTATTATGGTATGAGTGATAAGGTTGGTAACATCAGTTACTTTGATTCTTCGGGTCAGACTGATTATTCATTTAGTAAACCATATAGCGAAAAGACAGCTGAGCTGATGGACGAAGAAGTTGGTCGTATCATTGAAGAACAGTATAAGCGAGCAAAGGAAATACTGGTTAATAACCATGAAAAACACTCTAAGCTTGCTGAGTTGTTGCTTGAGAGAGAAGTCATTTTTAGCGAAGATCTTGAGAAGATATTCGGTAAACGCAAAATATCTGAGCATGTCATCGAGGAAGATGACGAAGATGAGGATTTATCCAAAGATAAAGGACCGGAAGAAGCTACTTCTTCGGAAAGTAATGACTAATAATATAAAAAATACATCTGATAAAGCACGAGCCAACATTTTAAATCGGCTGAAGAGTGTTTGTGAAAATAAAAGCGGACTGATTCCAGAAAGGAGTCGGTCCGCTGACGTTTTTCCTCAACCAGAAAACCTGTTGACAACATTCATTGAGGAGTTTGAGAAAGTAAATGGACAAGTGTTCCGGTGTGAATCAGAGAATGCCCTGAGGCAACAATTTTTAAGCCTTGTTAGAAAAAACAGCTGGAACAATATTTTATGCCGCGATGAGCAGATAAAAGAGTTGCTTCCAGATGAGATTCACTTAATTGATGAATCTAAATTTGTTGAAATTGAGGTAGGTGTTACTTTTTGTGAATGCTTAATTGCTCGCTCCGGGTCAATTATGGTTAGTTCAGGACAACAATCAGGTCGTCTGTTAAATGTTTTCCCACCGGTACACATTGTCGTTGCTTATGAGAGGCAAATTGTATCATTTCTGGATGATGCAATTGACCTATTAAAAAAGAAATATGGTGATAATTTGCCTTCACAGGCTACTGTCATCACAGGTCCAAGTAGAACCGCAGATATTGAAAAAACTCTTGTGATGGGTGCACATGGTTCTAAAGAATTGATACTTTTCCTTCGCAAATAATGATAATTTTCATTTTTGGAAGGATATATTAACTTTGCACCTCTAAAGATAATCGATGAACAATTTCTTACAGCGTACTTTAACCGGTATCCTATTCGTAGGTGCCATTGCCGGTTCTATTTTTGTCCACCCAATCGCATTCTTTATGGTTTGTTTGTTAGTGGCTGTGATAGGTATTTTAGAGTTGGGTAGGTTGCTTGAAAAGAAATATGGTCGATTAAACATTTTTGCCTCTCTTTTACTTGGGCTCTCGTTTCAAATATTGGTATTCTTAGATACGCAGGGATATATTGCCAGAAGCTGGTATGTTATACTGATGCCAATGGTTTGGTTACCATTTGTACACGAGTTGTTTAAAGGTGGTGAAAATCCTTTTCAGCGTATTGCATTAAGTTTAATGGTACCGGTATATATATCATTACCATTATCTTTTTTATTCCTTACCGGTTGTATCAACGGAACGTTTCAGGCAGAGATACTTATCGGTTTTTTTATACTGGTTTGGTGTAACGATAGTGGTGCATACCTTGTTGGAGTTAGTTTGGGTAAACATAAATTATTTGAGCGTATTTCGCCAAAGAAGACCTGGGAAGGTTTTATTGGAGGTTTGGTGTTCACTATTATTGCAGCTTATGTGATTTATCAAATAACCGGGACATCCAGTCAGATGGTTTGGATTATTGCAGCTATTACAGTAACAGTGTTTGGTACTATAGGTGATTTGGTTGAATCCATGCTGAAGCGCAATGTGGGAATTAAAGATTCTGGTTCTATACTGCCAGGACATGGTGGTGTATTAGATCGCTTTGATGCAGTATTATTTGCGGCACCGATGGTGTTTGCGCTATTTGTTTTATTAGGATAACAGTTTTAGTTTAAGAAAAATGACAATTCATAAAGAAGGTTTCGGAACAATATTTACAGTGCTGGCATTTTTGCTGGTGCTTAACACCGGAATTTATTTTCTGGCAGGAGTTGAAGTCACTCAATTCTCAACCCTCGCTTCTTTTATAATTTTCGCATTGGTTCTGAATTTCTTCAGAAATCCCAAACGAGAGGCAATCATTCAGGATGGGGCTATTATTGCACCCGCTGATGGTAAAGTAGTAGCTGTAGAAGAAGTTGAAGAGGATGAATACTTGAAAACAAAATGTCTGCAAGTTTCAATCTTTATGTCGGTTTTTAATGTACATATTAACTGGTTTCCTATTAAAGGTATTGTAAAATATTTCCGTCACCATAACGGACGTTTTATGGCGGCTTACTTACCAAAGTCATCCACTGAAAATGAACGAACAACTGTTGTTCTTGAAAATAAAAATGGAACACAGATATTAGTTAGGCAGGTTGCTGGTGCAATGGCGCGACGTATTGTGTGTTACGCTGAAGAGGAAACAACTGTCGATCAGGGACAGCAAATGGGATTTATTAAATTTGGTTCCAGAGTTGATTTGTATCTGCCATTGGATAGTCAAATTGATGTAAAGCTGGAGCAGAAAGTTGTTGGTCGGCAAACAATCCTCGGTTGGTTAAAATAATGTTTATGAAACTCATATTAAGAGCTATCCAAATGGGTAGCTCTTTTTTATAGTAGCTACTTAAAACTTCTGTACGATTAGTTTGTTATTATCAATCGTATGATCATTGTGGTGCATAGAATTGCTATAAAAGAATTTAAAGAGAGAAATAGGTAATTAAATACTTTTATATATTTTTATCACCTCAAAATAGAAAAATTAAGAGCAGAAGTCGTAACAAAATCATCTAATTATGAGTCAATCATTATCTGTGACCAGAAATTTATCTCAGCCAAAAGAGTCGACACTAAATGGAGTGTGGCTGTTTATATTTATTGAATTGCTTCTTTTTGCCGGATTGTTTTTACTGTATGCTGTTTACAGATATAAAAATGGTGTTGCATTTGATTTGGCTTCAAGTGAGTTGAGTATAACCTCTGGTTTACTAAATACCATTATTATACTGGGAGGTAGTTTAGGAATGGCTTATTCTTTAATTGCTATCAAAAAAGGAAATAAGATGGCCGCATTGTTTTGGCTACTTAACACCCTTTTTATAGGATTTATGTTTTTGGTAAATCGCTATTTTGAATGGAAAGGACGAATTGATTTTGGATTATTTCCAGGGAGTGAGGATTTAGCCCGATTGGGACATGGTGATACATTGTTCTTTGGTTTATACTTTTTCATGACAGGCTTACATGCAATTCATCTTTTGGCAGGTTTTGCAGTGTTAATTTATGCAACGACAAAAGTTAATGATAATACAGTTAATGCCAATAATTATTCATTAATTGAGAAAACCGGAACTTACTGGCATTTGGCAACACTCATCTGGGTATTGATCTTCCCATTGTTTTACTTGTTATAATTCTTAATCTTATCGGTATGGAAAATCAGAATAATACTTTATCAGCAACATCATATACCCTTATATTTTTAGGTCTGGTTGTTTTGACATTAATATCAGCTGGACTGAGTACCCTGAATCTGGGTTATTTAAGTACGCTTATTGCTATTGGTTTGGCAATTGTCAGTGCATTAGTTGTATTATCTAAGTTTATGAATATTAAGCTGGATAGTGGTTTTTCGCGACTTCTGATAGCAGGTATAATGGCACTTGCTTTGCTAATATTTTTTGTAGCTTTTGTGGGTTAAGAAATGATAAATAAATAACAACAAAGGCGATGTTCATATGAGCATCGCCTTTGTTGTTTTAGAGGTCTATATTTTAATGTTCATCTTCAATATGAACAGGTTTTGATTTATCGGGCAAGATTAAGTTTAAGATCACACCAACTAATGAAGCCAGACCAATACCTGCTAATGAGAAATTGCCAAATTCAATAACAGCTCCACCAATTCCAACAGTTAATATAATTGAAACAATTACCTGGTTGCGGGTTTTGGTTAAGTCTGCTTTAGAGTCAACAAGTGTGCGAATACCAACGCTGGCAATCATACCAAAAAGAAGTAGCATGATACCACCTAATACAGCTTGTGGAATTGACTTTAAGAAACCACTGATTTTGCCAATCAATGAAAATGCGATGGCAGTAATAGCAGAGATACGCAATATCTTTGGATCAGTAATTTTAGTTAAAGAAATGGCACCGGTTACCTCAGAGTAAGTTGTGTTCGGAACACTACCGATTATGGCGGCAAATGAAGTTGCAATACCATCTCCCAGCATAGTACGGTGTAATCCCGGATCTTTTACATAGTTTTTGTCGGCAACTGCACCAATCGCATACATATCGCCAACATGTTCGATAAGTGGAGCAATAGCTACAGGTATCATATAAATGATAGCGTTCCAGCTCCATTCAGGCATTACAAATGGAGGTAAACTAAACCAGGCTGCATCTTTTATCGGAGTAAAATCTACTTTCCCAAGAAACAACGACAAAACATACCCTGATACAATTCCAACAAAAATAGGGATCAGCTTAATTAATCCCTTTGTATAAATAACAACAATAACTGCTGTTAGCAGGGATACAATCGCAATTAGCCAATCTGTTTTAGCCATATCAACACCAACAGAGGCTAATGAAAGACCAATAACCATAATAACCGGACCAACAACTACTGAAGGAAACAGTCGTTCAATAAAGCCTAAACCACGTGCTTTAATTAATGCTGAAACGCCTATATAAACAATACCAACAGCAATAAGACCAGAAAGTGTTCCCGGTAAACCAAATTGTTTGGTAGCCTCTACAATCGGAGCGATAAAGGCAAAGCTACTTCCTAAAAATACAGGCACTTTTCCTTTGGTGATTAAATGGAATAAAAGAGTTCCAATACCAGCCGAAAATAGGGCAATCGAAGGATCAATGCCAACTAATAATGGAACAAGTACTGTGGCACCGAAAGCCACAAAGAGAAATTGAATACCAATAATGACCTGTTTACTTAGGTGCATCTGGGGTTTAGATTGCTTCATAATGACGGTAACGTTACATGTTAAACTGCGCAAAATTAAGAATATCAATCAAATTGTTCTAATTGAAGGGTTTATTTAGGGAGTTTCTCAATAAGATTATATGGTGTTCAATTGTTATGTTTGGGGGTGACAATTAAAAATACTAGGTTTGTTAGGATTGATTAAAAAGTTATGCGGAAATCATTAACAAACCCTAATGCCGGCTTTGGTGCAATGGCTGTATTTATGACAGCAATTTCCACCATTCTTGGTGCAATATTATTCCTTCGTTTTGGATATGCTTTAGCCAATGTTGGACTGGGCGGACTCATTGCCATAATTATTATTGGACATGTTGTTACAGTACCCACAGCTTTAGCAGTAGCCGAGATTGCAACCAATCAACGTGTGCAAGGAGGTGGAGCTTATTATATTATTTCCCGGTCCTTTGGTTTAAATATTGGAGGGGCAATTGGCCTGGCTTTATACCTGTCTCAGGCTGTTAGTGTAGCCTTTTATATTATTGCTTTTGGTGAAGCTTTTGATCCTCTGATTCCACTTCTTCCTTTCGATATGGATGCGAATCTATTTAAGAAGATAGTCACATTGGTACTGATGTCGATCTTATCTGTGATCGTAATTTTACGTGGGGCAAATATTGGTATGAAAGCATTATATGGCGTAGTGGCATTGTTATTTCTGTCGATCTTCTTTTTTCTGGCAGGTAACCCCATTGAGGAGGGAATTCAGTTATCATTTAATAATACTGTAAATGGTAGCGACGACTTCTTTGTGGTATTTACAATTATATTCCCTGCATTTACTGGTATAGCTGCTGGTCTTGGTCTTTCAGGTGATTTAAAGGATCCAAAGAAAGCCATTCCAAAAGGAACTTTACTGGCTACAATAGTTGGAATGATTATCTATATTATTGTTGCTTTTAAATTGGCATCCTCAGCCACACCTGAAGCCATGCAACAGGACCAACTTATCATGTCACAAGTGGCTGTTTGGGGACCAATTATACCAATTGGATTAGCAGCTGCCTGTTTGTCATCGGCAATTGGTTCTTTATTGGTGGCACCGCGGACTCTACAAGCCATAGGATTCGATTGCATTATGCCATTCGATAATTTTAATAACTGGATTGCCAAAGGAAGAGAAGTTGACAATGAACCGATTAATGGAAGCGTTATCACTATCATTATTGCTTTCTTTTTTATCATTATCGGTGATGTTGATTTTGTGGCTGAAATTATTTCGATGTTCTTTATGATTACCTATGGTTTTATTTGCCTCATATCGTTTTTAGAACATTTTGCAGCTGATCCCTCATATCGCCCAACCTTTAAGTACAATCACTGGTACTTCTCACTAATTGGAGCTTTGTTGTCATTTTGGTTAATGTTTCAAATGAAATGGGCCTATGCTGCTTTGGCCTCATTGATGATGGCAATCACATATTATTTCATCACTGTCTCAAATCCTGAAAGGCATGGTTTGGAAAAGCTGTTTAAAGGAGTTGTTTTCCAGCTAAGCAGGCAGATACAAATTTTTGTTCAACGTGCAAATAAAGATGAACAAGAGCGGCATTGGAGACCATTTGCAATCTGCGTTTCAGAAGATTCATTTAAGCGACAGGCGGCTTTTGACCTGTTGCGTTGGGTATGTTATAAACATGGATTCGGGACCTATATTCATTTTATTAAAGGTTTCCTGAATAAAGACACACATATTGAATCTCAGGATGTATTAAAAAGATTAATCCATCAGTCAGAAGGCAGCAAAAGCCGTTTATATCTCGATACCATTATAAGTCCGTCATATACTTCAGCTATTGCGCAGGTAATTCAGTTATCAGGTATTAGCGGGAAGGGCAATAACCTGATTCTTTTCGAATTCTCACGCAATAATCCGGATTCATTGAAGCATGCTTTGGATAATTACCAGTTGTTTGAAGCTACGGGATTTGATGTGTGCGTTTTGAATTCATCTTATAAAGGCTTTGGTTACAAGCGTGAAATTCATGTTTGGATCAGTGCTCACGATTTCAGGAATGCCAACCTGATGATATTGCTGGCTTACATTATTTCCGGTCATCCCGAATGGCGAAATGCGGTGATAAAGATTTATGCCATCTTCCCCGAAAGTCAGGTGGAGAAGCAGCGGAAACGCTTACTGGAACTAATTCAGGAAGGACGTCTGCCAATTTCTCCGTCTAATGTTAAGTTCCTGCCAATGACTGGCACCCAAACCAGGCATGAGGTCATTATGGAGCAGAGTTCAGATGCAGATTTGGCAATTGTTGGCTTTAGACCTGAAGCAGTTCGTGAGAATCCTGACATCCTGATTGATTACGGCGACATGAGCAACGTTTTATTTGTTAATACCTCTCATAAAAAGGACATATAGAAAATGGGAAAAAAAGTTGCTGAAACTAATACTGATATTCTGACAAAAGTTGAAGATTGGGTTTCAAATCACCAGAAAAAAGTTATCTGTTTAATTATTGGTGTATTCACCCTTATGTCATTACTCCTGTTTAATCTCAGAGTAAGTGAGGGAGGTGATGATAGTACTTATATCATTAGGGCTTTGAATTTTATAAATGCAGGATCTTATCCATCTTTTCAAGGTCCTTTGTATCCGATTTTTCTATCCTTGTTTGTTGGTGTTTTTGGCATTAAACTGGGACTGCTTAAAATGACATCACTGCTCCTGATGGTTATTAGTTTATGGGTTTTTTACCGTGTGTATCGTGAGAGAATTAGTTTTACCTTACTCTTTAGCACATTGCTGATCACTAGTCTGAGTAGTCAATACATTTACTTTAGTAGTCAAACTTATAGCGAAGCACTCTTTATACTAATTCAGTTACCTGTTTTTGCGATAGTATACAGTCTGATTGAGGATAATTCTGGCCATATTAAGTGGCAACAATTATTCTTGCTAAGCTTAGCAATTGTCTCAGCCTATCTGACGCGTACAGTTGGTATTGGCGCATTAGTTGCTGTTTTTCTTTTTCTGACTATTCAGAAACGTTATAAAGAGACTGCAATTATTTTAGGTGGTTTTATTGCCCTAATGTTGATTTTTCTTGTTGCTAAAAGTATTATTTGGGACAATGGTTTTTTCGATAGCGGTCAAGCTAACACATTGATTTATAAACACCCCTACCAGCTTGATAAAGGAAAAGAAACGTTTTCAGGTTTTGTAAGCCGGTTTGTGGATAATTCTAATCTATACTTGTCCAAACACTTTTTACAGATGGTTGGGTTAAAATCATTAAAACTTAAATCGATTAATGGTTGGTTAACCATTTTGTTATATGCCTTGTTCTTTTGGGGAACTTACAAAGCTTTCAAGAAGAATAAATACATACTGTTTACGGCCATCTATACAGCTATAATGCTCGGAATGACCTTTATTGTACTTCAAAAAATATGGGATCAATATAGACTAATAGTTCCATTTTTTAGTAGTATGATTCTGGTTTTACTATTTGGCATATTTGAACTTGCTAAAGAAAAGAAAGGTAAGTGGATACCTCGTTCAGCCTTATTTCTTGTTGTGATTTGCACAGGCAGTGTTCTTATACAGTCATTCTCAAAAGTTGACCTGATTACTTTAGGAAAAAACCTGAAAGGTGATTTGTATGAAGGTTATACTGATGATTGGCGACATTACCTGTCGATGACCGAATATGCGGGCAAGGAATTACCGGCAGATGCTTATGTTGCTGTTCGCAAACCCAATATGGCAAGGATTTATGCCAACGGGAAAAAGTTCTATGGCATCTATCGTTATGATTCGGATAATCCCGATGCCTTACTAAAGCGGTTGAAGGATAAAAAAGTAACACATGTTATCATGGCTAGTCTTAGAAAAAATCCGGCCGTTAATAACGGTCAAACCATTAATACAATTCATCGATATTTATATATCATATCAAAAAAATATCCCGAAATATTTAAGTTAGAGCACCAGATTGGAAAAGTTGAGCCGGCTTATTTGTTCCGGGTGGATTATAATGCAGCTAAATAAGCTGAGTATAGAAATGGAAAAATTGAAGATGAAAGCTAACGAAGAACGACGTCAATATTTTGTATCACGATCAGGTAATTGGGTAAAGTATCGTAAAAAAAGAAGTTACTATTGGGATTCAATCACACGTTATTGCAACTATTATATCCATGAAGAAAGTTCCGTGCTGGAGATTGGATGTGGATCAGGAGAACTGCTGGCAGCTGTTAATGGTCGACATAAAGTGGGAATAGACTTTTGTGAACCAATTCTTAATCAGGCCAAAGAACAGTTTCCTGATATGGACTTTCGTTTGATGGAGGCTGAGAATATTGAGCTGGATGAAAAGTTTGATGTAATAATACTATCCAACCTTTTAGGTGTGATTGATGATATTGAGCTGGTCTTTAATGAGCTTAGAAAGGTATGTCATGAGCAAACGCGTATTATCGTAACCTATTACAATCGCTTTTGGGAACCAATTATTCGATTGGCAGAATGGTTACGAATTAAAAAACGTACGCCTGAGCAAAACTGGCTATCTACGGGTGATATTGCCAACCTCTTATATTTGGCTGGTTTTGATACATATAAGAAGAACAGGAGTATGTTGATGCCTTATCGGATTCCGATACTTTCCTGGATATTAAACCGTTTTGTGTCTCGTCTGCCATTTTTTCAGTTGTTCGGTCTTAACCAGTTTGTATTTGCACGCCCCTATCCGCGACGCCTTAGTCAGGAAGAAGTGGATAGTCGATATTCGGTATCAGTAGTGGTTCCTGCCCGAAATGAAAGTGGTAATATTGAAGCGGCCATTCAGCGAACACCGCAAATGGGACAATTTACCGAACTGATTTTTGTAGAGGGCAATTCGACCGATGATACTTGGGAGACCATTCAGAAAATGGCCGAAAAGTATAAAGAGACACACCGGATAAAGATATTGCAGCAGGATGGAAAAGGGAAGGGTGACGCAGTGCGAAAAGGTTATGCAGCTGCTGAAGGTGATATTCTAATGATTTTGGATGCTGACCTGACAGTACCGCCAGAAGATTTACCAAAGTTTTATAACGCTATTACTCGTGGTAAAGGTGAGTTTATTAACGGGGTAAGGCTTGTTTATCCAATGGAGAAGAATGCTATGCGTACTTTAAATACAATAGGAAATCATTTCTTCTCGCGCTTATTTAGCTGGATTTTGGAACGACCTATTAAAGATACTCTTTGTGGCACAAAGGTGATGTTTAAAACTGATTACATGAAACTGGCGAAGAATCGAGCATTCTTTGGAGAGTTCGATCCTTTTGGTGATTTCGACCTGCTGTTTGGAGCATATAAACTAAACCTGAAAATTGTTGATTTACCGATACGTTATCGTGAGAGAAAGTACGGTGATACTAATATATCGCGCTTTAGCCATGGATTTATTTTATTGCGTATGTCGGCTTTTGCCGCAGGTAAAATTAAGTTCTGGTAGAGAAATACAGTTGGAAGTCTTGCGCGAGCGCTGATTTTTTTCAAATTTTACGTTCTTGTGCTAGCTGATTAATTTAAGCTTTTTTGCACAATTCAGGTTGATTAAAAATAAATAAGGTAGAGGGAATAACAATAATAGCAGAAAATGAAAACAGCGATTTTTCCGGGTTCATTTGACCCGTTCACAGTAGGCCATGAAGATGTAGTTCGCAGGGGGTTGAGCTTATTCGATAAAATAATCATAGCAGTTGGATACAATTCCAATAAAAATGATTTTTTCCCTTTAGAAGACAGGATGGCATGGATCAGAGATGTGTTTGTGGATGATAAAAGAGTTAGCGTTGAAAAATATGAAGGCTTAACGGTTGATTTTGCCAAAGAAATTGGGTGTACACATATATTGCGCGGTATCAGAACGGCTGCCGACTTTGAATACGAAAGAGCCATTGCCCAGGTTAACAAAGCCATGAGTGGTATCGACTCCGTATTTTTATTGACAACTCCTGAACATACTCCAGTGAATAGTTCAATTGTACGCGATATCGTGAAACACGGTGGTGATGCAGGTCAGTTCTTGCCAGATGCTATAAAAATCAATATTCAAAAATACTTGTAAATGCGCTGGCTTACTCTTGTACTACTTTATGTGAATGTCAGCTGGTTAACAGCACAGGAACCGCAAATGGTAATTGTGAAAGGGCATGCTCCTGAGTATGCCGGATATCACTTGGTGGTGCAAAAAGTAATCAATCCCATCTCAATGGAAATGGCTGATCTGATGGTGATCAGTGTGCAGAAGGACGGTCATTTTGAGCAAAGTGTAGAGATTAGCTCCGTTGTTTATGCCAAGATTGATATGGGTAGATACAGGGCTGGTATCTATTTTGAACCTGGGAAAAGTTATGAACTAGTACTTCCACCTTTTGAACCACGTAGCGATGCAGATCGTTTCAATCCCTATTTTATTCCTGAGGATATAGAGCTGGGAATTGCCAATGGCGAAGCTCAGAAATTGAACCGCTTAATTACTGATTTCGACATAGAACTGACTCATCAGTATAATACCCATGCGGTTAGTTTGTTTTCGAAAGGCGATGTGAGAACAGCCAATAACATTATTCAAAAGCTGGATGAGGAGTTTATTTCTGAATCAGTTTACTTCGAGAAATACAAACAATATGCTTATGGTGAATTGCTAAACTTAGCCTATAAGAGAAACAAGCGAAAAGCAATGTATTTAGCTATGAAGGGAGAACCTGTTCACATGTTCATGCCATCTTTTCAAAAGATATTTAATACATTGTTTAAAAGTTTCTTTACAAGCTATTTTTCATCGCCTAAGGGTAATGATTTACGGGATGCTTACGCCAAGGATGCCTCATTTGATAGCTTGTCAATGGTTTTGCAGAAGGATACTTTATTTGCTAATGCAGAACTCGCTGAGTTAGTACTGCTGAAAGGTTGTTACGACGCCTTCTATTCAGGACGATACAATCAGGATCGGATTATAAAATTATTTGAGGAAGCCAAAAATACTGGAACAACACTTCGTATTAAAGATATTGCAAACGGCTTGCATAAAAAAGTGACCTGGCTTCGCATTGGAACAGAAGCACCACAGTTTACACTATATCGACTCGATGGTAAAGAGCGCTCATTAGACGATTATGAAGGTAAGTTTGTGTATCTGAATTTTATGCATACCAGCAATCATACTTGTAAGCAGGATTTACAGTTGCTCAATGTGCTGTCGAAACAACTACGCCGTGAGATAACCATCGTAACCGTGATAATGGATGAACACCCTTCAGCCGCAAAAAAACTAGTGAAAGACAATAAGTACAAATGGGACTTTCTCCATTTTGCGGCTATGCCCAAAGTGGCTTTGGACTATCGGATTAAAGCTTTACCAACTTATTTTGTAATAGACCCTTCTCAAAATCTGTTGATATCGCCTTCTCCATCACCAAGTGAAAGCTTTACACCTATCTTTATCGAAGCCCAGCGACGTTATAACTATGAGCAGTTGCGCAGAGAACAGCCAAAGCAAAAGAGTATCTATGATTTTTAAAATATTATGGTTGTGCTTAGAAGTAATTAAGAATTGCAGCTCAACCTAATTAATCCAAATGAAAGCTTCTTTTTGCTATATTTGTTAGATTGCATAACCATTAAACAAACGACTATAAAATGAGTGAACATTTCTTAAAAGTAAAAGAATATCTTCTTAATCTTGAATATCAAATTATTTCAGAAGATGTGAACGAAGAGATACTGGTAATTAACCAGGAAGAAGATGGTATTTCAAATTTAGTAATTGACTGCGAAGATTCAATAATCATTATTGAAGGATTATTAATTGAATTGGAGAAAGGATCGGAAGAAATCTACAAGTCTCTATTAATCAAGAATCGTGAAATAGTGCACGGTGCATTCGTGCTTGATGAGTCAGGTCGTAAACTGATTTTCAGAGATACACTTCAGTTGGAAACACTTGACCAAAATGAGTTGGAAGCAAGTATTAATTCACTCAAACTACTACTTTCAGAATATTCTGAAGAATTAATTAATTTCTCAAAAGCTTAAAAACACCATGGGTATATTTAACAGACTTTTTAGAGTTGGTAAAGCAGAGGCACATGCCGTTGTAGATAAATTGGAAGACCCAATCAAAATGACTGAACAGGGTATTCGCGATTTAAAAAAGGATTTGGATAAAAGTCTTCAGGCACTAGCAGAAGTGAAAGCTTTGGCTATAAGGAGTAAGAAAGATCTGAGCGATAATATGTCAAAAGCGGCCAATTATGAACAAAAAGCTATTTTGCTATTAGGTAAGGCTGAAAAAGGTGAGATAGAGCCGGCCGAAGCTGACCGCTTGGCAACCGAAGCTTTAACCCGTAAGGAAGAAGCACTTCAGGCTGCTGGCAGAGCACAGGAAGAAGTAACACGTTTTGACAACAATATTGCTACTTTAGATAAAAACGTAAAGAAATTAAAAAGCTCAATTTCGAGTTACGAGAACGAGCTGCGTACACTCAAAGCACGTGCTCGTGTCAGTAGTGCAACACAAAAGATCAATAAGCAGCTAAGCGGCATTGATAGTTCAGGTACCGTTTCGATGCTTGAAAAGATGAAAGAAAAGGTGGCCCAGCAAGAGGCAATGGCTGAAGCTTATGGAGAAATAAGTATGGAAAACAAAAGCATTGATGATGAGATTGATGATGTTCTTTCCGATAATCAGGTAGCTGCTTCCAACTCTTTAGAAGAATTAAAAGCTAAGTTGAAGAAGAATTAAGATGGGGTTATTCGATTTTTTTAAGAAGAAAGAGTCACATTACGATAGTACCAACATCCGGGTTCAGGACCTGGATGTTGGTTTTGTATTTGAATATGACTTGTCAACCTGGATTGTGGAGGCCATCTTTGAATACGATTGGGGTGACAATTACTTTACCAGAGAGTTTAAAGTAAGTAATGGTAACGAAACTTGTTTTTTGGGGCTGGAAGAAGATGATGGTGTTCAGCTTTCGCTCATGAAAAAGAAAAAGATACGAGCCATTGCATCGGATCTTCCCGAGACCTTAATGAACAATCAAAAGCCACCAAAGAAAATTAGTTTTGATGGTGTTGATTATTACCTTGAAAAAGAATCAGCCGGCTATTTTCATGACATTACCAAAGGAGATAATTGGGAGGAATTCCGTTCTTGGGATTTTGAAGATGAAGAAGGCAAACATCTGTTATGTATTGAACAATGGGATGAGAAAGAGTTTGAAGCATCCATTGGTATCAGTGTAAAAGAATTTGAGATTTCGAATATACTGCCTGCTGAAGATAAATAAGTCATTCGGATCGTGATATTACTTTCAATAAAAAATTAACTATAACCAGATAACTATGAGTAACGGCATTGCAAAAATTATTATCATTTTTATTATTGGTTTTTTTGTTCTGAAAACCTGTAATAATCGTTCTAACAGAAGAACGAGTAGCAGTACAACAACATTAAGCTCCTGGGAAAAATCACCTGTTGATAACCTGATTAAGAAGCTAAATAGTGAGCAAAACTTTTCCATTATACTTTTGGATATGGATGCTCGTGATGGTAAGTATTATCATCAGTATAATGTTTTAATCGAACGACCAGATACAATTTTAACAGAAGAAACAGGTTGGGAAAATGTCTCTGACGCCTTTTTTGCGACTAATGTGAATAACATGGGGATGGAGATTGTATCTAAAAAGGATGGAAAAGTATCAAAACAAGCCAGTCCGGCCGGATATAACCATTACATTGGTAATGAAAAGTATGGTCAATGGAGAGAAAGAAATGGCACATCTTTTTGGGAGTTTTACGGACAATATGCTTTTATGTCGTCTATGTTTAACCTGATGGCTTATCCTGCCCGACGTTCTTACTATGATGACTATTATAGAGGTGGCTATTATGGATCACGTCCTTATTACGGACCATCAGGACGAGATATCTATGGCACTAAATCCTATACAGCATCAGGAAGCGGGAAAAGCAGTAACTGGGGTTCTAAGCCATCTTCGTTTAAGCAAAATGTCAGAAGCCAGGTTGCACGATCAAGCAGCTCCAGCACTTCCCGTTCTTATTCTTCAGGCTCCAGATATAGTAACCGGAACAGCAGAAGTTCGTCGAGATACAGTAGTAGTTCATCACGAAGCCGCAGTGGAGGATATGGCAAATAATAACATTAGCAAAAGTATTTAACATGACATTTTCAGATATATCGACAATTTTATACGATGCCATCGTTTATATTGCTGTGGGTTTCGTAATTTTTTATTTAGGAAAGCTGGCTTACCAGTTGGTTCATCGCGATTTTAATGTAAAAGAAGAATTGGTTGAGAAAGACAACCTTGCTTTTTCATTTGCCCATGTTGGCTATTTTATTGGCTTATTGGCTGCCATCGGTAGTGCCATTGTTGGTCCAACGAGAGGTCTGTTGTTAGACATACAGGACATTGCCGTTTATGGTATATTGGCCATTATACTTCTTAACCTTTCCATCTGGTTAAATGATAAAGTGATATTACGTCATTTTAGTGTTAAAAAGGAAATTATAGAAGACAGAAATGCCGGTACAGGTGTGATTGAGGGAGCTGTTTCAATAGCTTCGGGTTTAATCATTTTTGGAGCTGTAACCGGAGAAAGTGGCAATCTTGTGCAAGGAGTAAGTTCGGCTGTTATATTCTGGCTGGCCGGACAAGTTGCTTTATTTATAGCGGCAGCTGTTTATCAGTTCATCACTCCCTATGATGTGCATGAGCATATTGAAAAAGACAATGTGGCTGTTGGTGTTGGTTTTGCCGGGGCATTAATTGCTATTGCCAACCTCATCAGACATGCATTAATGGGCGATTTAGATTCATGGGGCTATACTTTTATGGAGGCCGGATTTGAATTGGCACTTGGTATAATTTTACTGCCAGTGATGCGTTTTCTTACCGATAAAATCCTGTTGCCGGGTCAGCGTCTGACCGACGAAATTATTAACCAGGAGCATCCAAACATTGGGGCAGCAATTATTGAAGCATTCGCATATGTGGGTGGCTCGGTATTGATTACCTGGTGTTTGTAAAAACTTCTTAAGGGATATCGCATGGATTCGGTATCCTTTTATTTTTAAATCTGTCGGATCGATTATTGCATGATTAAGATCAAGAACAAATATTCGGCCATTCTTAAGGCAGCCATTTTTGCCACCGGTTTTAGCGGTATAGTTGCCGAGTATCTTCTTTCGACATTAGCAACCTATTTTCTTGGTGATTCCATTTTTCAATGGGCTATGATTGTAAGCACCATGTTGTTTACAATGGGAGTCGGTAGTCGTATTAGTAAATTATTTCAAACCAAACTAATCGAGAAGTTCCTGATTTTGGAATTCTCACTTTCACTATTGGTTTCATTTTCACCATTAATTGTGTATACGGCATCGGCATACACCGCTTCTGTGGGTATTCTTATTTATGGCTTTTGTATGCTCATCGGTACCTTTATTGGTATGGAGATACCACTCGTTATGCGTATTAATGATGAGTATGAGGAACTAAGGGTGAATATCTCCAATGTATTGGAAAATGATTACTACGGCAGTTTGCTGGGAGGAGTCTTTTTTGCTTTCGTCGGATTACCAATAATGGGATTGACTTATACGCCGTTTTTATTAGGCATTGTTAATTTTTCTGTTGCTGTTGGAGTATATTTGTTTCTAAGGAAGCGCATACAGTCGAGGTTTCAAATGTGGCTGAAAGCTGCCGTTATATTGATACTGATTACGATTCCCGCTGGTGCCTATTTTGCGAATCCAATAATTCAGTTTGGCGAACAACAAAAATACAAAGACAAGGTTATTTATTCTGAGCAATCAAAGTACCAGCGTATCGTCATTACTCAATGGAAAGATCATTACTGGCTTTACCTTAACGGAAATCAGCAGTTGTGTACCATGGATGAAGTGATGTATCATGAACCACTAGTGCATCCGGCTATGACCTTGCATTCTAATCCTGAAAATGTGCTGATACTTGGTGGAGGAGACGGATGTGCAGCCCGCGAAATATTGAAATACAAGAGTGTGAAAAGCATCAAGCTGGTGGATCTTGATCCGGCCATGACTAACCTTGGACTGGAACATTCGGTACTATTAGATTTAAATAAGCAGTCAATGCATCATCCGAAGGTGGAGGTAATCAATGCTGATGGTTATAATTTTCTCGATCAATCAAAAGACTTTTTTGACGTGATTATAATTGATCTGCCCGATCCGCGTACAGTGGAATTGGGACGCCTTTATTCTGCCGAATTTTATCGAACCTGCCATAAGCATCTCCGGCAGGAAGGCGTATTGGTTACGCAAGCCGGTAGCCCGTATTTTGCCACCAAAGCCTTTAAATGTATTGTTGGAACAATGCGCGAAGCAGGTTTTGAAACGCAAGCAATGCATAACCAGGTGATTACACTTGGCGAATGGGGTTGGTCTTTGGGAGTTAAAACCGAACGAAGCATCGACCTTAAAAGTACACTACAGCGACTGGAATATGCTAATACAGAAACGCAGTGGATTAATAATGAAGCAATGCAGCTATTGACTTCATTCGGAAAAGATATCTATCCGGGATTCAACGATTCAGTGAAGGTTAACCGCATACATGATCCTGTACTTTATAAATATTATTTAAAAGGGAATTGGGATTTGTATTAATTGAAAGAGATGGAAATAGACCCTAAACAATTGGCACCAAAGATTTTTAGCTTAAAAGGTTGGATTAAACTGATTGATCCGGATACTTTAAAGGTATTGTTTGATGGAGCGTTGCAAGATGCTGAATTTCTGGTGCTCAACTATAACGAGCATCATTTTCCGCTCAATGGCTTTACGGCATTTTGGCTATTGGCAGAATCACATTTAGCTTTGCATAGCTTCGCCGAAAGTGGTTGGTGTTACATCGAGCTGAGCAGTTGTAATCCTGAAAAAACAGAAGTTTTTCAGAGTTATTGTAATCAGCTTGAACAAGAAGTGAAGTGGGAGAAACAAATTGAAGAGTATAGTCGCTAAACCAGATCGAATATGAAGAAGAAATCGGGTTTGATCATCGGAGGTATTTTATACCTGGTATTAATCTACATTATTTCTTATGTTGAAAAGAGCAGTGCCGAAGCAAATATTAAGTCACTTACTGATGCTTTTTGGTACGCAATTGTGACCCTTACAACAGTTGGTTATGGCGATTTTTACTCGGTTACAATCGTTGGTAAGGTAATAGGCGTTTTTATTATTTTAGG
>NZ_CEXQWX010000069.1:0-29684 GCF_982718395.1 Carboxylicivirga sp. | reverse complement strand
TATCTTCCAACTCGGTCGCTCAAAACAGGGAAGGTTGATCACCCGCCGGCGGTTTACTTTGCAATATTTTAAATTAAAGTAACCGTATTTAGATAATTAAGAACATGATAACCGTCACGCACCATCAGATGTTTGTTTAATGATGGTATTTGTTTAATAAACATATTGATTTGCCGGATTAATGGCAAAAACGAGGTAAATAGTGTCAATTGTGTGGCAAAATATGAAGAAAGTTCTTTTACGTATTATAACCGTGAGAACTCTTGAATTGTAGCTGAAATGTCAATGAAGAGTTTAAGAAAATCTTGTCAAATGAACTTATTTCGTTGAACGATTGGTTTAACTATATAGAAAGTACGCACTAAAATTTTCAAGACAGACTAAATATTTCTAGTTTTGGATTCCAATAAAAAGTCCAAATTCTAACTCTTGAAACAAAACTATCACATAACCAGGCAATCATTCGAGTACCTTTTTAAAAAGTACTATCAGGCTTTATGCTCTTTTGCCCGTCAGTTTTTTAATGATAAGGATTTATGTGAAGATACAGTTCAGGATGCTTTTGCTTCATTGTGGGATGTGCGTTCAGGTTTTAATGAAGAGAAGGCTGTTAAATACTATCTCTACCATTCTGTGCGTAATAAATGTCTGAACATCATTCGTCACCAAAAGGTAAAAGAAAAGAACCAGTATGAGTTAGCTCTACCAACCGTTGATGAGGGGATAATCGAAGAAGGTGTTTTTGCTCCCGTTTATAATGCACTGAAAAACCTTCCCCCACAGGAATGTAAAGTGATGATGGGCGTTATGTATGGCCATTCCAACCAGGAGATAGCCGATGATCTGGGAGTTTCTATTAATACCGTTAAAACACTAAGACAACGAGGCTATAAAACACTTCGCGAAAAACTGAAAGGAATTCAGTGGCTGTTGGTAATACTGTTTGGTTAGGATATATAGCTAATTACGAATAGAAGGAGTAGAAAGAGAATACTCTATTCAAAGCATTGGTATTTTTGATTAAAATTTCATCACTATAATTCCCTTCAATGCTATTAAGCTAAGAAAAATTGATGTTGTTATCATTTCGCCACCGTTACCCCAAACCCCTAAAGGGGCTTATCCGGCGCGCTGTTCATTTTAGAGAAATGAAGGATGAGCGTTTGGAGATTGCTTAACTTAATTGGGATGGGAGATTTAGAGGGTTGTATTACCAAGTATTTCACTTCAGCGTTCATCACACCCTCAGCATTAAACTCCTTTTGTTAAAATAAAATCAAAAAAAGTCAATTTCTTGTCATCACTTTAAGAAACAAGCGTGTTTTATTAGCAGTTGAAAGAGTCCAAACGGATGATTACATTAGATAAATGGCAGCAAAAACGGATAACGAACAGATAATACAACTCATTAATAAACAAATTGATGGGCAGGCATTATCAATGGAAGAACAACAGGTATTAAATACCTGGTTAGCAGTTTCGGAAAACAACTCCTTGTATAAGCGTTTGACCAATAAGGAGCTTTTGTTGAAAAAACGATTTGAGTATGATGAATACAATGTAGAAAAAGCCTGGCAAGCAATGGATAAACGCATTTCTCCCCGTATAAATTTTAAGCGATGGATAAGTTATGCAGCGGCTGTTTTGGTGCCATTGGTATTATTTTACACTGTTTATCAGTTAAGTCATATACCTGAAGTAAACGATAGTCATCTCAGTGAAACTATTCAACCAGGAGAAAAGAAAGCGGTGTTGATCTTATCAGATGGACAGCAAGTGGAGTTATCAGCTGCCGATACCACCTTGCAAATGATAGGAAGCGGAACAAGCATTGCCATCGATTCTTTAGGAGCCGTCTACCAGGATAGTAACAGTGTCTTTGCAAATAAGCGTTACAATACTGTAAAAACTGCCCGGGGCATGGAATATAATCTAACGTTGGCTGATGGAACGAAAGTGTGGATCAATTCAGAATCAAGCCTGAGATACCCGGAGAATTTTGCCGGTAATACACGTGAAGTTTACGCTACCGGAGAGGTGTTTCTTGAAGTAGCGAAAAACGAAGAGAAACCATTCTTTGTACACTTTAATAACAAGAAAGTGGAAGTTCTGGGAACAGCATTCAATGTTCGTACCTATACTAATGAAAAAGTGGATATAGTAACGCTTGTTGAAGGAAGCATAGCCTTGTCAACCGGAACTCAAAAAGTACTGATGAAACCGGACAAGCAAGCAATTGTGGATGCTCAAAACCAATTGCAATTGCTAGATGTTGACGCTTCACTTTATGCTGCGTGGAAAGAAGGACGTTTTGTTTACAAGAATACACCTTTAGATCGTATTGTAACTGATCTGGCTCGTTGGTATGATTGTCAGATTTTCTATCAAAATCCAGACATGAAGAACGAACGTTTCTCCTTAAATACGAATCGCCAGGAAGATATTAACCAGATTTTAGAAGCCTTGGCCTTAACGCAAACGGTCCAATTCAAAGTAAAAGGGAAAAATATAGTTATTCAGTCCGTTAATTAAAATAAAAATGGGGAGTACTGGTAATACTCCCCAAAAGTTAAAAAGCTGATTGCAGTCAGCTAGTTCTAACGTAAATAGATTTTAAAATTATGAAAAAAAAACGTGAACCAGTCTTCCTCGAAAGAGGTAAGATGCAAAAACTGTACAAAGTTATGAAGTTGTCAGTTGTTTTAATAATTGTGGGAATGGTACAGCTATCGGCAGCTGTGTACTCACAAAACGAGAAGTTGGTGGTGAAAGAGAGCAATATTTCTCTTTCCGATTTGTTGTGGAAAATCCAGAGCCAGACTGACTTTGTTTTCACATTTAATTCGGATATGGTAGAACAATATTCCAGTCTTAATGTGGAGACGGAAGGTCAACTGGAGGATGTGTTAAAGGAGATTTTAAAAGATACTGACTTAGATTTTCAATTAAAGAACGGCATTTATGTAATAAATAAGAAAGCTCCTGTAGCCAAAGCCCAACAACCCGATAAGAAAATCACCATTACCGGAACAGTTAAAGATGAAAAGGGGGAACCTTTACCTGGTGTGGCAGTAATGATAAAGGAAACGAATATTGGAACAGCCACAGGATTGAATGGTGAATTCTCTTTGCAGTATATTGAATCTTTTCCAAATCCGGTTTTGTATGTGACTATGTTGGGTTTTGAAGCGGTTAATATGCCTATTGGCAATCAACGAGAGTTTAATGTTATATTGATTGAAGCCATTGCAGGACTGGATGAAGTAGTGGTAACAGGTTACACCAAAACCAGTAAGGTACGTGCCACCTCGGCTTCAGCCAAAATAAAATCGGAGAATGTAGAGCGTCAGGTAACCACTAACCTGGATAGTCGAATGGAAGGATTGGCAACAGGTTTGAATATTAACGCAGTGACAACTGACGGGGGACAGGAAAGTTTAGAGCTCATATTACGCGGTACCAGTACTTTCGATTACAATCCGGATGAGTCATCAATTAATGATCCTGTTTACCAACAAATAAACTCACAAAATCGTCAGCCACTCATTGTTGTTGATGGTTTTCCTTACGATGGGCCGTTTAATGATATTGACCAGGCGACAATAGAGTCGATTGATGTGCTGAAAGATGCGGCAGCAACAGCCCTTTGGGGGTTAAGAGCCTCAAATGGTGTAATAGTTATTACGACTAAGCGAGGACAGGAAGGAACTCCTCGGGTAACGTTTTCAACAAATTGGACATTTGGAACACGTATGGATTTAAATGACCTGGGCTTAGCTTCTGCTGCAGATCAAATAAAAATCTTAAATAATAACCAGTTAATTAACCCGGAGTCGACTTATGCATGGGGCGCTATTAACTATATAGATAATGGTGTGCCTAATTATGGAGAAAAGTATCGTCATTTGAACAAATTTGATGAGATTTGGGCTGATTTTTATGCAAGTAATCAAACTGCAAGTGATGTGGCGAATAGAGACGCTGCTTTATTGGCATTAGGAAAAAATAATGTGTTACCCGAATTTGACGAGCAGTTTATTCGTCCTTCATTCGCATCTCAAAATTCTTTGAGCATCAACGGTGGATCAAAATTTATTAACTACAACTTTACTTCAAGTTATGTGAATGAGAAAAAGGCATTGAAAGGCGATGATTATGAACGCTTAAACCTGGCTTTAATGACTGACATTAAAATTTCTGATAAGCTATCAACAACCTTTGATGTAAGTGTTGTTAATAGCAAGCAAAAGGATAATGGTTTAGGTATTAGCTCGCTTTATAACGGCTATTATAACATTAGTCAGTTTGATAAACTAGTGGATGAACAGGGGAGTCCAATAGCCATAAAAGATACCTATTCAGGTAATAAAGAAGAGTTCATTGGGCTAGGTTTTGATGATGTAGCTTATAATCCAGTTCTTGACCAGAAATACAACGATAATCGTTTAAGTATTTCAAATATCCGACTGGCAGCAGGTTTGACTTACGATATTACCAGTTGGTTAAGTGCCGATGTTAAATACCAATACAATGTTATTGACAATGAGTATCGCAAGCATTTACCACTTGGCTTGGCAGCAACGAGAACTACAATGAATAGTTATGTGATGACGCCCGATCCGGGAGATGGTTCTGGAGTTAATCGAGCTATGCCATATGGTAATTGGCTTGAGATGCAAAATACAAAAAGCGAGTATACAGTAGCCAGAGGTAATCTGAACTTCAATAAAGTATTTGCAAATGACCATGTGGTGAATGGATTGCTTGGTATGGAGGCAACAGAAAGTGAATCAACCAGCAGACAGGATCGCTATGTAGGGTATAGTGATGTGACTGGTTTATATGACCGTAATTTCAACCATTCGCGTTGGGCTGATAATAACAATAACGTGCAGGAAGATATTGATGGAAGCGGTGTGCTGGTTGATCCATACCTTGGTGCGGCTACTTACAGCAATATTAATAATTACCGGGTGCCGGTTATTAGTCGAACGACCGCATCTTTTGCCAATATGGGCTATAGCTATAAAGCCAAGTACAATATTGAAGGGTCATTAAAATTAGCTCGTGGTACTGCATTTGGTATTAACAAACGCTTGGCTACCAACGTATATTGGGCTGTTAGTGGTTCATGGAATGCTGCTAAAGAACAGTTTCTGGATTATAATTGGTTAGATGTGTTGAAGGTAAGGGCATCCTATGGTGTTAACGGAAATATGCGACAGGGTCTGACCACTCAAACGGTTATACAATACAGTGATTTTAGTGACTGGATATCTGGTGCACAATATGCCTATATTTTAAGTTCTGCTAACCCTAACCTGAAACCCGAACAAACAAATACCTTTAATATTGGTGTAGATTTTGGCATCTTTAATCGTTTGAACGGTACCATCGATGTTTATACCAAGCAAAGCATTGATTTATTGGTGCCACAATTGGTTAATCCAACCTATGCGCTAACACCGGTTTTTGTAAATGAAGGAGAGATTAGTAACAAGGGTATTGAGATTAACCTTGGAGGGGATGTAATTCGTAAGCACGATTTTACCTGGAATGCCAATTTGAACTTCACCTATAATAAAAACGAGGTGATTAAGTACAGTGATCGTCCCGAACTTAATGCTCAGGATTATTACATTAAAACCAAAGAAGGAACTGTTAAAATAATTGGTGAAGACATTAGTTCGCAGGCACGCTATAAATATGCAGGGTTAGATGCTAATGGTAACCCACAAGTTTACAATGGAGATGGTGATATTATTAGCTATAGCGATCCTTCATTTGGATTACTTACCGAGCATGATTTAGTAACTACAAAACCATTTATTTCACCTTATTTTGGAGGATTTACCAATACATTTCGTTATAAGCAATTTACGCTGTCTGCTTTAATGACATACAAATTCGGGCACGTATTTCAGGAAAACTTGCAGGCGAAGTATGGACGATACTCAGCAGGCGATGACACCAAGGCCAAGCATAAAGATATTGCGAACATGTGGCAGGCTCCGGGTGATGAAAATTCAACGGGTATACCGGCGATGCCTCGCAATACGGAAGAATTATCGGACTACCGATTCATGGCATTTGCATATTCCGATTACGGCATTCATGATGCTTCACATATTCGTTTTAAAGACATCACTTTACAATATGACCTGAATCCTGATTTGTTATCTAAGTTAGGCATTGCCCGCGCTAACCTTTTATTCCAGGTGCGTGATTTAGGTCTTATCTGGAAAGCTAATGATGTTGATGTAGATCCGGAATCAGTGCCTTTTAGCGGTCGTGAAATATCATTTGGAAATACGGTGAGTCGTGCGTATCGACCAGGCATTAAAATGCCGGTATCATTTGTGGTTGGTGCGAAATTTGAATTTTAAAAGAAAGAACAATGAAGAAGTTACATATAATTTTACCGATTCTTTTACTGGCCCTATTTAGTGCTTGTGAAGACTATGTTGATATAAAACCCAAAGGACAAACAATAGTAGAATCATTGGCAGATATAGATGCCCTGTTACAGGCGGGAAACTCGCTGTCGGGTGGCAGTGGCAATAGTGATGTAATATCCATACTTTCTGACAATGTACAAGTTGTTGATGAGGATCTTGACTTTCTAGCTTCCAACAGTCTTACACGCCCGCTTAAATCAATGTATTTATTGGATGATGTGTTTTACCAATCCAGTGAGTTAGATGAAAGCTGGGAGAACCACTATGATGTAGTAGGTAGCTGTAACCACATTTTAAATTCTTTGGAGGAGTTATCAGGAGATGAGGCTTTAATAGCACAATATAAGGCAGAGGCACTTGTACATCGTGCACATGCTTATTGGCGCCTGGTTAATATTTATGGTGTGCATTATGGTGAAGCTAAAGCCAATGAGGAAGGTTCAGGCATACCACTATTAACGCAATATGGTAATACAGAAGAGTCCTTGATGAGAGCATCGGTAAATGATGTTTATAATCAAATAGTTGGTGATTTGGAAGAAGCTATTCCTGCTTTATTATCAGGGCGTCCAAATATCAGTCGTATTAATACATCTGCCGCTGAGGCATTGATGGCTCGTGTACAATTACACAAGGGCAATTATGCATTAGCTCTTGAATATGCCGAAAAAGCACTGGCGGCCAATAGTAATTTGTATAACTATAATTTTATACCACCTATTCCATTTCCTCCAGGCTATGCTTTGTTACCACGTACATCATATAATCCTGAATTTGTTTTGTTTAAACATAGTAATATGCCATTGGTATACAACGGCAAAGGGATAGTACCACCATATGCATGTGGTTTAGGTATGTTCTCAGACGAACTTGCAGCTTTGTACACCGATAAAATTAATGACTTGCGTATCTCAAAAGTAGCCGAAATAGTGGGTGATAAGTATGCTATTGGATACAATATGCCGGTCTACTTTCCACCTATTGGTATTACTGTACCAGAGTTATTGTTAATTAAAGCTGAGGCTTTGGCTCGTGATGTATCACGTTGGGGGGAAGCAATGGCAGAAGTAAATACCTTAAGAGCCAATCGATTTGCGACGGGAAGTGCATTTGAGCTAAGTGCCTCAACGCAGGAGGAAGCTATTCAGCATGTTATTAATGAACGCCGTCGAGAATTTCATATTACAGGTATGCGTTTCTTTGATATTAAACGATTAAATGCTTTGCATAATGCAGATATTTCATTAACCCGAAAAGATAAAACCTGGAATGCTAATAGTATTAACTGGGCCATTCCTATTGGAGAAAAAATGATTATCACAGGAAAGGGTGAATTAACTCAAAATCCACGTGAATAACATTTGGACTAATAAGCCTGTCGTTTATCGATGGGCTTATTAGTCTGTAATGACCTAATTTTAGTCTAAAGCTACTTGATTATTTTTATTAATAATTACCTAATTGACAATCTTAACATATGAAGATTCTAAAAACAATTTTACCTTTCTTATTCTTGTTTATTTTAGCAAGTTGTGATGAAGCAGATGCTATTGCAGATATTACAAATCCTGATGATACAGCTGATATTATTGATGACAGTTCAGATGAGAATAATGAGCAAGATGAAAAATCCATGAATGGTTTTTACATAGCTAACAAAACAGAAAAGGAAATTGAGGTTTACTTTAATAATAAGAAGGAATATTACGAAGGACGTGAGCTGACGGAGGAAGAAAAACCATTAATCCAAAAATTGGGTTTTAATGGTGCATATCGCATCATTATACAGGAAGGTAAATTAGTAGATGTCTTGAATAACACACAAATTAAAAGTGTATACATCTATAAAGATGGTTACCTGATTCAGCAATATGAAGGTGAATTTTATGAGGGAACCAAGATTGATATGAACTTCTTCAACATGAGCTATTATCAAAAAGTTGAAAAGGAAGATTACGATTTATACTATTTCAATGTGAGAAATTCTGTATTGTAATAGTATTAAAATAAAATATTATAGAGATGAAAAGATTCATATTATTAGTTTTTGTAGCAATAAGTGTTATTGCTTATGCACACGATAAAGAACATGGAATTAAATTTTTCCATGGAACTTTTGAGGAAGTATTGGCAAAGGCAAAAGAAGAAAATAAACCGGTATTTATCGATTTTTACACAAAGTGGTGTGGCCCTTGCAAGGTAATGGCAAAAGGAACTTTTACTAAACCTGAAGTAGGTGATTTTTACAATAAAAACTTCATCAGTTATAAAATAGATGCAGAAGTGGGAGAAGGACCTGAGTTAGCAAAGAAATATGGTGTTAAAGGTTATCCAACACTTGTGTTTATTAATAGTGAAGGAAAGACTGTTATCGATAATGCCATAGGAGCTAAAAATGTTGAGCAATTGATTAACCTTGGTCGTAAGGCGTTGGGAGAAGATATCAAAGATTTTTCCTGGTATCAGGCTGAATATGATAAGGGAAATCGCGATGCAGAATTTTTGAAAAAGTATTATGAAGCAAGAGCCGAAGAACAGCGAATAGCAATGAGCCAAGAGGAATCATGGGATCTATATCAGGCATATTCAGAAGAGGAAAAGTGGAGTCCTGAAGCAGTCGATATGGTATTTTGGAAAGCCAGGGTTGGCAATAAGTTTTACGAATTGGTTAAAAACAATAAAGACAAATTTCCGGGTCTGGCCAATGAATCCCTTCATATTCGATGGTTCCATCATGTTGCTGACCATCCGGAAAGTGATATAGAACAGAAAAATCTAAAGCAGGCAGCAAATGATTTCCCGGAATATGCAGCACAGGCACTAGAGTTGTATAAGATTGAAGCATACAGAATGCAGGAAAAATATTCAGAATATATCCCGTTAATTATTGAATATGCTGGTAAATATGGAGAACCTATGGATTTTAATTTAATGATGATGACCACTGTAACTAAAGCAAAATCAGTTAAGCCTGAGCATGCCTTGTTTGCCAGTAAATATTTCAAGCAAATTATCGACCAGGATACTTCACATTTTTACACGATGTCTGGTTACGCTTACTGCCTTTATATTGGAGGAAAGAAGGATGAAGCAGCTGCTTTTGCTAAAAAATATCGGAGTCTTACTGATGAATATGCTGGTAATGACAAATTAAGATGGTGCTATGATACAATGATCAATATTGAAAATAAAAATAGTGTAACTCCTTTTGCATTTTAAGACTTAATTATTTAGTTCTTTCATTAATAATTTTTACAGTTGGGTTCTCGATTTCAATTGTAAAGCTAAGCCCGGTAAGTGCCAATAACCGGGCTTAAATCTGCAAAATATGTTATAATACTATTGTACCTGGAAGTTCTTCAAGGCAAGTTACTTCATTCATTTACTTCAATGTATTATAACGCAATGCCTCATTTCAGTAGATGCTTATTTTAAAGGGTATTTTTGATTTACCACCAGTTGCGGATTGTGGTATCTAACCAATCCGGCCAATTGTTTTAAATGTTGGCAATTTCATAATCTATTTTTAATTTTGGCGCATGACCATCCAAAATCTTTACAATAAAGTTAAACATGGTGACGCCAATGCATTTAAAGAGTTGTTTAATCAACTTTATCCATCCATGTGTGTTATTGCCCGTCGTTATGTTGATGATACTTTAGCGGAAGATATTGCACAGGATGCTTTTGTTAAGTTATGGAATGAACGAGAGACTTTATTGGATATTCAGTCTATAAAGAGTTATTTATACGTTTCTGTTAAAAACCTCTGTTTAAATCATCTCAGGCGTAATACGGTTGAAGACAAGTATACATCATCTATCGATCAGGAGGACTTTTTTCAGTTTAACAACCGAGTGATGGAAGAGGAAACCTATCGGATATTACAACAAGCTATTGATAAATTGCCTGAACAGCGCAGAAAGATAATGCTTTTGACGCTTCAGGGAGTAAAAAATCAGGAAATTGCCGAGCGTCTGGGAATTTCTGTTAATACAGTAAAAACTTTAAAATACAAATCATTAAAACTCCTGAAAGAATCCTTAAAGGACTATTTTTATATTCTGCTTTTGATCGGATAATTAATTGATTTCAAGAAAGTTTAATACTGTGTCTGCTTTTTTCTAAAAAAATATCACTTACTATCATCTTTCTTTATTTTTCATTTGTCCTACATATAGAAAAACAAATAAGATGAACAATAAAGCAATCAGCTATCATATAAGTCACCTACTTGCGAAGGCTCAAATTGATGATTTATCAGTTGATGAATCAAAGGAAATTGAGCAATGGCTTAATGAGAATGAAGAAAATAAGGCATTGTATGAGGCTA
The DNA here is from genome assembly GCF_982718395.1 of Carboxylicivirga sp. Taxonomy (NCBI): domain Bacteria; kingdom Pseudomonadati; phylum Bacteroidota; class Bacteroidia; order Marinilabiliales; family Marinilabiliaceae; genus Carboxylicivirga; species Carboxylicivirga sp. Next base: position 18,893 of record NZ_CEXQWX010000069.1, on the reverse strand, counting down.
TTTTAGAAGGGAAAAGAAGAAAGGAAAGAGATGCTTATGTTGATGCTTTAGATTTGGATAAAGCCTGGAAAAGAATTGAGACTCAAACTCAATTAAAGGCAGGGCGTATCCTTCGCTTAAAGGATTGGATGGGGCGTATCGCTGTAATATTATTGTTCGGGGCTATATTGTCAGCTGTCTATTTCATGACCAGAAAAACGGAGGTTCCACAGTTAGCTCAACAAACGGTTATTGAACCAGGCTCTTCAAAGGCAACTCTAAAGCTTAGCAACGGACAAATTGTTCAATTAGAAGATGCAGATAATAAATCATTCACCGAAGAAGATGGTACGCTTATCGATAATAAAGAAGGGGAATTGAATTATGCCTCTTCAGACAATGGCGAAATGATATTGTACAATACCGTTAGAGTTCCGATTAAAGGAGAGTATCAAATGAAGCTGGCTGATGGCACACAGGTTTGGTTAAATTCTGATTCTGAAATCAAATTTCCGGTTCAGTTTAATGGGGAGAATAGAAAAGTGTGGGTGAAAGGCGAAGTGTATTTTGATGTGAATCATAAGCCCGATCAACCTTTTATTGTTGAAGCGAAAGGGAATCAGGTAGTGGTTTTAGGTACCCAATTTAATATTGAGGCTTACGATGATCAGAAAACAATGATAACAACACTGGTAGAAGGAAGTGTCAGGCTGACGAACAAAAGGAAAAGTGTTGTCATGAAACCAAATGAGCAGTCAATAGCAAAAGATGATGGAAGTGAAATTGCTACGAAAGAAATTGATGCACGGGCTTATACCCTATGGAAGGACGGTGTTTTTTATTTTGAAGAAGCTGATCTTAAAACGATCATGGAGAGAATGAGGCGTTGGTATGGTATTGATGTTTTCTATGCCAATCAGACAGTTCAGAATAAACGCTTTTCTATAGAACTTAAGCGCTATGATGATTTTGACAGGGTGCTGGATATTTTATCACGAACAAATAAGTTAAGTTTTGAAATTGATGACAATACGGTATTGGTAAAAAGCAAATAATAAAAAAGCAATGTTTGCGCCAACAAACATTGCTAAATATCAAACAATTCTGCTCAAAGAATTGAATTAATAAACTCTTATTACAAAATTATGAAAAAAAAATTAATCTGGGGTTTCTCAGAAAGGAGGCTCCGTAGACTCTTGTTAGTTATGAAACTGACTGTTATGTTAATACTGGTTGGAACCTTGCAGGTGACTGCCAGTGTATATTCGCAGAATACAAAGCTGAGTATTCAGCTTAAAAACCAATCATTAAAAGAGGTTTTTAAGAAGATTAGAAATGTCAGTGAATTTACGTTTGTTTATGATGTTGAAGATGTGGCAAAAATCACTAATCTGGATATACAATACACCGATGCTACAGTTGAAGAAATCTTATCGGGTTGCCTTGCAGATACTAACCTGACATTTGAGGTAGTTGATAACGTGATTATTATTAAAGAAAAGATAATCCCTCAACCGGTTATTGTCGAAGAGAGTCAACAACCTGAAAAGAAAACCAAAATTACCGGAACTGTTAAGGATGAAAAAGGAGAACCATTACCCTTCGCAGCGGTGTGTTTCAAAGGCACCACCTTTGGTTGTGTATCAGCAATTAACGGGGAGTATATTTTAGAGGCTCCTATTGAAGATGATCTTGTTTTAGAAGTATCAAGTCTTGGTTTTGTTACACAAATTATACCCGTTGAAGGACGTTCCGTGATTGACATTGTATTGGTGTCTGATATAGAAAATCTGGATGAAGTAGTTGTAACAGGTTATACAAAAACCAGTAAAGTACGTGCCACTTCGGCGGCTGCTAAGGTAACTTCAGAAAGTATTGAACGACAGATTACCACTAATTTAGATGATCGCATGGAAGGCCTGGCAACTGGCTTGAATATTAATTCAGTTACACATGACGGTGGTGAAGAAAGCATAGAATTTATCCTTCGTGGTACGAGTACATTCGATGAGGAGGGGGAGAATGCTGATAAAGCAATGCAGGCAAGGAACTCGCTCAATCGTCAGCCTTTAATAGTTGTGGATGGTTTTCCTTACGAAGGGCCATTTAACGATATAGATATGAGTACCGTTGAATCAATCGATGTATTGAAAGACGCCGCAGCTACTGCTCTTTGGGGCTTACGTGCCTCCAATGGTGTGATTGTAATAACCACAAGGCGTGGTAAAGAAGGTAAACCAAGGGTGACTTTTAATACGAACTGGACATTTGGTACCAAACAAAACCTTGATGATTTTGGATTTGCTTCTTCAGCGGATGAATTAAGGCTACGGAATGATTATCAGCTATTTCAAACGGCAAGGGGGGAAGCCAATGAAAGCAAACCTTATCTTGCGGTTAATTATATTACAGATAAAGGTCCAAAGCCTCCCTGGTGGGATTTCGCGTATCCTGGCGTCCCATATGAACAATATGTAAACGACTGGGGTAAAAAATACGGTACACTTGACCCTTTCCAGCAAATTTGGGCGGCTTATTATAATGGTGATATTACAGAGGAGGAAAGAAATGCTCAGGTAAGTGCATTAGGGAATAATGATGTACTCCCACAATTCAGAGATAAATTATTGCGAAATGGTTTTGCAGTTAATAATTCAGTTAACATCAGTGGTGGTTCTAACTATGTTAACTACAGCCTGACTGCTTCTCATACTAAAGAGAATAAGCCTAGTGTGGGCGATGATTTTGAAAGAATTAATATCTCCTTATCAACAGATATTAAGCTTAATAAAAAGTTAAGCTTAATAGCAGATGTAAGCATTGCCAGTAGCGAAAATAACCGTAATGGTGTTGGGGTTAGTGAATTGTATACTGGTAATTATATACCAAGGTATGCTGATATTATAGATAATAGCGGTAATCCAGCGGCAATTTCAGATGTGTTTGCACCGTATCGGGAAGAGTTCTTGACTAAAGGATTTGACGATATTGCATATAACCCGATTATTGATCAGAAATACCGAAACAATAAATCAACGAATAATAACCTTCGTTTAGCCACCGGAATTAATTACAGACTAACAAACTGGTTAACAGCTGACCTTAAATACCAATACAACAGGGTCGGCAGTAATATCAGAAACCACCGTCCGGTTGAGCAATATTTCATGAGACAACAAATGAATAGCTTCATTTCAGAAGTTGATCCGGGAGATGGAACAGGAGTTAAGCGTGTTAGTGATTTCCCATACGGAGAGTGGTTGGAGAGAAATGAAACAGTGAACACTTACAACATTATCAGGGGTAACTTAAGCTTTAATAAAGTATTTGCTCAGGATCATGTGGTTAATGGAATTGTTGGAATGGAAGCCGCTGAAACAACTTATACGGTTAATCAGCAGAAATTTGTAGGTTATAGTGATTTAACTGGGTTATATGATGTCACGTTTGATCAGTTTGAGTGGTCGGTTTATCTTAATGGAACAATACCTGCAGAAGATGTTTATTTGGGAAATGCTGCTTATTTGCCACCAATTCTTTATACACCGGAAATAGATAGCCGAACTATTTCCTCATTTTCGAATTTTGGTTATAGTTATAAAGCCAAATACAATATTGAAGCTTCTTTTAAGGTTGATCAGGCTACAGCTTTTGGTATTAATAAGCGCTTATCTAAAAATCTATATTGGGCTGTGAGTGGTTCATGGAATATTGCCAAGGAAAATTTTCTGCAAAATAGCCAATGGATGAATCAGTTAAAGCTGAGAGCGTCTTATGGTTTAAATGGTAATATGCGCAGGGGGTTAACAACCATGACCACAATTTCTTATTCATCAGGTACCGATTACATATCAAATCGAAATTATGCAACCATTGCCAGCGCAGCCAATCCTAATCTGGCACCCGAACAGACTACTACATTGAACCTGGGTGTTGATTTTAGATTATTTGACAGGCTTCAGGGGGCAATTGATGTGTTTAACAAGAACTCAACCGATTTATTGGTAAAACAGGAAATAAGCCCAACCTATGGCCTTACATGGCCACTTGAACTTTATTCTAACGATGGTGAAATATCCAACAAAGGTATTGAAATAAGTGTAGGAGCAGATATTGTAAGGAAGTCAGATTTTATATGGAAAGCCTTATTAAATTACTCATATACTAAAAACCGTGTTATAAAATATGGTGAGCGTGTTCCTACTTCTGCATTAAATTATTGGGCCAATGTTGATAACGGCAGCACTAAAGTTATCGGAGAGGATATTAGTGTACGGGCATTTTATGATTGGGGAGGATTGGATGAAAATGGTGATCCGACAGTAATTGTGGATGGTGAAAGAATAAGTTATGCAGATCCTGATTTTGCTGAATTACCGCAGGATGCCATGGTTATCAGTAAGCCTTTTGTTGCTCCGCACTATGGTGGTATTACTAATGTATTTTCTTATAAGAGTTTTACTCTTTCTGCTTTAATGACCTACAAGTTTGGTCATGTGTTCCAGGAGAATTTAGTAGCTAAATACGGAGCATATAATGAGTTGAGTGAAAAAACACGAGCACACCATAAAGACATTGCCAACGCATGGACACCTGAAAATACGAATACGGATATTCCGGCTTTGGCAAGAAGTTTCGAAGAGGCGAGTAACCAAGAGAGAGAAAATGCCTTTATTTATTCGAATTATGGCATTCATAGTGCAGCTCATATACGATTAAAGGATATAACTCTGAATTATCAAATTGATCCTGAGTTAACTCAAAAAATAGGTATAAGCCGTGCAAGTTTGCTGTTTCAGGTGCGCGACTTGGGAATTATCTGGGCAGCTAATAAAAAGGATATTGATCCGGAATCGGTACCATTTTCAGGACGTTCAGTATACTTCTCTGGAAGTTTCCCACAGGCATACCGGCCGGGAATAAAGGCGCCAGTATCATTTGTTGTTGGAGCTAAGTTCGAATTTTAAAAAACAGATCAATGAAAAAAATAAGTCTTATTATATCAGCATTTACAATATTGATTTTTGCATCGTGTGATGACTATGTAGATATTGTACCAAGAGGTTCAGCAATAGCTGAAAACCTTGAAGATGTGGATGCGCTATTGGATCATGGAATGATGTTATCAGGAGATCCCGGTAATAATAATACCGTAGCACTTTATGTGAATGACAATATAGTTATGCTTCAGGCGGCTCAGGATTATTATGGGCTAATTCCTCTTTTTAAGCATAAGGTTAACATCTATAATTTAGAGAGTACATTCTATCTTCCCCATGAGACAGATCAGGGGTGGATTAACCCTTATACTTCAATCGGCAGATGTAACTACATCATTGAGATTACGCCCGGTATGGCTGGTGATGATCTTGTTAAGAATCAATATGTAGGTGAAGCAAAAGTACATAGAGCTCACGCTTACTGGCGCTTAGTCAACTTATTTGGCCAGCATTATGGCAGTGCTAATGCCAGTGAAAGTGGTTCGGGTGTGCCCATATTAACTCAATTTGGTGATATTGAAACTTCATTGGATAGAGCATCAGTAAATGCTGTTTACGAATTTATTGAGTCTGAATTGATTGAAGCCATTGATTTGTTAAGAGAAGGTCGTCCGTTTATTGACAGGGTTAATAAAGCTGCTGCACAAGCTATGTTGGCTCGTGTATACCTGCATATGGGTAAATACGCAGAAGCATTAGAGCTCACAAATGATGTTTTGGCGTTCAACTCCAACCTGATGGATTATAATGACTTGACTGGTATGGTGCCGCGAGGGGCAGAAAATCTGGAGAATATTCTGTACAAAGAAGTTTTACCACCCGCTTATTATACCTTTTTAGGACCGACGGCTGAGTTAGGTTATAGCGAATCATTGGTTAATGCTTTTGATCAACCGGATTTTGATCTTCGAATATCAAAATTAGCTTCAATAAATGGCGATGGTATTTATGTTATTAATGACATCAGCAGTGGCTTTCCAATTGGTGTAACAGTTCCTGAAATCATGTTAATAAAAGCAGAGTGTCTGGCTCAGGATGAAGGTAAAAAAGATGAAGCAATGGATGTACTTAATACTTTAAGGGAAAAACGCTTTTTTACAGATGCGGTAGAAGCAGGTGAACATTTACTAACGGCAACAGATAAACAGGATGCCTTAAATAAGATTTTTGATGAGAGAAGACGCGAATTTAATATTTTGGGCATGCGTTTCTTCGATATCAAACGTTTGAATCAGCAGTACAACGATGTGAATATTTCCTTGGTTCGTGATGATGTAACCTGGGGACCAAATAGTATCAATTGGGCTGTTCCGATTGGTGAAGGAATAATAGAAACAGGTGGTGGTCAGATAAAACAAAATCCGCGCGAATAACTGTTTGTAATTTTTATGAAAATCCCTCTCATCTGGGAGGGCTTTTCTTTTTATACCGCAATAATTTATAAGCTGAATTTTTCTATTAATCGGAAAAAATTATCTGAAATTAATAAGTTGTTATGAAACATCTTTTTTATACAATTTTTCTGGTAACCATACTGGTAGCATGTGATAAAGCAGAAGCTCTGGCACCGGAAACGCAAAATGCCGGGGAACCTTCGCAGGAGAAACAGACAGAAAGTAATGAAAATGTCAAGGTTTATGAATTAAAGGAAATAACCATTCACTCTTACTTATTGGGTACCGACGGGCTTATTCTGACTGAAGATTTTAATCAAAAGATAACTTTAAAAGAAAAAAAACTGGATATCAGATTGTATGACTTTTTAGATTCGGTTTATTGGCCAGGTAAGGAGAAAGAAAGAAAAGAATATCTGGAAAAGTTTACCAATTATTTGCCGGAAGAAAAGCCACAACTGTATCATGGGTTTACCACTGTTTATGCCAAAAATATGGATGTGCATTCCTTTCAAACAATCGTACTTGATGAAATGGTCATGATAAAATTTAAGTCACGTGATGTTTATAAAAGGGGATACAGCATTACCCATATTTACAGACGTGTTAAGGGAGCTGAGAAGTAAGTTTAAAATAAATGAGTCATTTAATGGAATTGATTCAGGTTATACGCCTTTCTTGAACCTATATTAATTCAAATGATTACTTGAGTAAACAGTTAAAATTTAACAGATGAAGAAGTTAGTTTTATTATTGGCATTATTAGTCAGCTTAAATGTATTTGCTCACGGCCACGGCATTAAATTCTTTCATGGTACCTATAAAGAGCTATTAAAAGAGGCAAAGAAGCAAAACAAGAAGATATTCATCGATTTTTATACCAAATGGTGTGGTCCTTGTAAAGTGATGGCAAAAAATGAATTTACTAAGGAAGAAGTAGGTGATTTTTTCAACAAGCATTTTATATCGTATAAGGTTGATGCCGAAGTGGGCGAAGGGCCTGAACTTGCTAAGCTTTTTGGTGTAAAGGGATATCCGACACTGGTATTTGTCGATGCCAATGGCAAGCCACTAATTGATAATCCGGTTGGTGCTAAATCAGGAGAAGAACTAATTAAATTAGGAAAAGCGGCCATGGGCGAGAAAACAAAAGATTATGCCTGGTACAAAGCCAACTTTGAAAAAAATAGACAAGATTCTGATTTTTTGAAGAAGTATTACGAGGCACGTTTTAATGCGGAACGATTACCCATGTCTGTAGAAGAAACCTGGGAAGTCTATAGCTTATATCCTGAAAGTACACGATGGGAAGAACATGGACGTGGATTATGCTTGTGGAACTCACGATATGGTAATGAATTTTACAACGTTGTAAAAAAGAATAAAGACAGGTTTCCGGAGTTGAAGGAAAATAAAACATTTGCGAGCTGGTATACACAATGCCTGATAGATTACCAGACTGAAAACGAGTGGAAAGATGCCCATACTAAAATGAAGCAGGATTTTCCGAAAGTGGCAGACCAGGTATTGGAGTTATATACAATAGAACAACTGCGTATAGGTCAAAATCCTGAGCCATCAAAATATATTGTTGAAATAATAAACTATGCCAATAAGTATGGAGAGCCGGATAATTTCAGTTTTATAACCACAATTGTTGCATTAAGAGCAGAGACAATAAAGCCAGAGCATGCAAAATATATCAATAAGTTCTTCAGGCAGAACCTGGAGGAAGATCCAACGCATTTCTTTTCTGTCAGTGGTTATGCCTACTTACTTAGTAAAGCCGGAGAAAAAGAAAAGGCAAAACAGTTTGCAATTGACAACAGGAAACTAACAGAACAATATAAAGACAGTAAAAAAATGGCTTGGTCCTATAACACTATGAGAGCCATTGAAAAAGGAGAGGAGGTAAAACCTTTTAAAACTCCAGGTATGTAGGCATAGTTTATTCGTTATAATCACCCTTTACAGTTGGGTTCTCGATTTTCAATTGTAAGGCTAAGCCCGGCAGGTGCCAAGTGCCGGGCTTTTTTATGACCTGAATTCAGGCTACTCACAAAAAAATAGAACTTCATTTATTGAGTTTAATAAAAAAACATGTACGACTTAATCCGTAAAAAAAATAGTAAGACCTTGAGTAAGGACGCTTCGTTTAAAAAAATTAAGCACTTTAAACGTAGGGATGTTGTAAGTTTTGCTGGTCAGATTTCTAAATCAATGTTTTACGTAAGGAGTGGAATGTTGAAATTGTATAGAGCGGATTCTAATGGAAACCAAATAATAATTTCCATTGCAAAGGAAGGCGATTTTGTAGCTTATTATTCCTTTATTAGCCATGAACCAGAAATTTCAACATCTGAATGCATGGAGGACAGTGAGTTGTTGGAGATTAACTATGAAGATTTAGTTGATGAGGTTACTAATAATAAAATACTTCTGCATAAAATCCTTGAGAGTGCGTGTTTTTCTTTGAAAGAAGTGTCCATATCCATTTTAAACATGTCTCAATGCTCCATAAGAAGCAGGACAGCCAATGTTTTTATTATGCTGATGAATAAGTTTGAGATTAAGGAAGGGGATGAGTTTCCTTTCAGAATACGTGTATCAGAGATAGCAGGTTTAGTAGGTGCAGCCTACGAATCAGTTATCCGTACATTGGCAGAGTTAAAGAATGAGAAAATAGTAAAAAAGACGCTGTTAAAATATACAGTGCTAAACTATGGGAAACTTATACAAATTGGCAACAGGCGTTAAATATAACTTAAATAATAGCTTTGGAAGTCTACTCCCAAACGTGGGAGGTTTGTTAAGGTATTAGCCTTATCATTTTGACTGCTGGAAACGAAGGGGCAAAAGTGTCCCTTCTTTTAGAACGACTATACATTCGATACAATACAGGATGAAGGGAGTAAGAAACTTCTAAAGCCTTCTTGATTAGCCTCTATTACCACCTCTATATTCCAACTAATCCCTATTTTTGTTCCATGAGCAAAAAGGATTTGAAACTATACCTGCACGAATTAAGCAAAGAGCAACTTGAAGATCAAATTATTGATTTGTACACTCGGTTTAAAGAGGTTAAAGAATATTACGATTTCGCATTCAACCCAAAGGAAAATAAATTGATGGAAGAGTGTAAACTTAAAATCTCAAAAGAGTACTTTCCTGTCAATGGCCGAAAGCCAAAGATGAGGCGTTCGGTGGCTCAGAAATACATTCGCCATTTTAATCGATTAGGGGTAGAACCATCGTTGGTGGCTGATATCATGTTTTACCATATTGAAATTGCACAAACTTATACATCCGAACAATATGTCAGGCATGAGGCATTCTATAAGGCTATGCTAAAGGCTTTTTCAGAGGTTCTTCAGTATGTCGATGAGCATGGCATCAGAAAAGAATTTAATGATAGAATAGAGCAGGTTGTTGATATGGCTACAGAGCAAAACTGGATGAATCGACAAGGATTTGAAAGAATGTTGACACAATAATATACATCGTGCCTGGCAATGGGCCAGGTTTGCATGTAGAGGTGGCAATTCCTTACTTAGCATAGTGTCATTAGCGATTACCCTGGAGGTGAAATAATGTATTTATAAATAAAAAAACAAGAACACATAATACTTACCCAACCGCTCACGTAAATCCTTTAAAGCACGTTTTTTATGTGTTTTAACGGTGTTAACGGATATGTCCAGGTCTTCGGCTATTTCTTTTTCTTTCCAGCCATGCAAAACACTTAGTTCGAATATCTTGCGTCCCTGAGGTGGTAACTGTTCAATAGCTTGGTATAATTTGTGGTGAATGTTCTCTTCAAAAGCTGCATCGTCAAAACCCGTTTCCGTCAAATCTTTAAACATGGACTGATGATGGCTTTCTTTCCGGCTCTGATTGCGGATGTGATTAAAGGTGGCATTGCGCACAGAAGTATACAGAAATGAATCGAATGAGCCAACTTCGGAGATATACTGACGCTTTTCCCATACCTTACGAAAAATATCTATCACAATGTCTTCAGCCACCATCTTGTCATTCACATACTTCATGGATAAACCAACCAGGCGAGGATAAAAAGTATCAAAAACCTCCTTAAATACCTGTTCGTTTCCCTTAGCAATTTGCTGAATATGTTCTCCCGTCAGTTGATGCATGCTGTGTCCAAAATTATAGAAAAAAATATGTCTTTTAAACAAATGAAACCAGTATCAGTATTTTTTTCTTCTTCTAATTCGCTCAAAAAGAGTTAAATTGAATAAGAATCGAATTTTATTTTAAAAAAATAAAAAATCATGTCACCTCAAATAAAAAGTGAGGTGTGTAAGGGGTAGAATGGCATTAAACTATGAATGAACAGCATCAAATAGAAAAATGGATTGTTAAGCAATTGCTGGGTGACGTAACACCTGAAGAACAGCAGGTTCTTTTGCGTTGGCGTCAGCAAGACGAAAAGAATGAAACCCTGTACCAAAAGGTTATAAAACAGGAGCGAATCAAAGCTTCATTCGATCTGTATCAATCCATCGATAGTGATGCCGCTTTTACCAAAGTAATTGGGACGGCAGGTAAATCCCGACGCCTTATCCCCTTAGTATTAAAATATGCGGCGGCCATTGCCATACCACTGATTTTGGGTCTTAGCATCTGGCTGATGTCGGATACCGGGCAAGAGAATATGGTTCTTAGCGACAGCATTGTTCCGGGAGGTCAAAGGGCAACTGTTCTGCTGAGTGATGGTAGTGAGGTTGAGCTGGATAGTAATACTTCCTCATTTGTACTGAAAGATAAAGGGCAGGTGGTAGGTCAGGATTCATTAAACACTTTGGCTTATAACAATATTGAAACCGATGATTTAATTTACAACACTGTTAAGATTCCGTATGGAGGCGAATACCAGTTACAACTAAGTGACGGTACAAAAGTATGGCTTAATTCTGGTTCTGTACTGAAGTTTCCAGTCAGTTTTAAAGGTGATAGGCGTGAGGTTTCCTTGAAAGGAGAGGCTTATTTTGAAGTGGCCCATAATGCTTCCAGTCCTTTTATTGTACATACCGACCATTCGAATGTAAAAGTATATGGTACCGCGTTTAATGTGATGAGTTACGAAGATGAGGAGGTAGAACAGGTAACCCTGGTTGAAGGAAGCGTAGGACTTGAGGTGAATGGACAGCAAACCATGATACAACCGGGGCAGCAGGCAGAATTAAATATTAATACAACACGTGTAGAACTAAAGGAAGTGAATACTGCATTATACACCAGTTGGGTGGATGGTATTTTCAGGTTTAAAAACATGTCGATGAAGGAGATATCACGAAAACTGGCTCGCTGGTACAATGTTGATTTCTTTTTTGCCAATAACGCAGTGTCAGAGTTTCCTTTTACGGGCCGTATTAAAAGGGATGTTGACTTTGAGTACTTTATGAGTTTAATTGCAAAAACAACCAATGTGGAAATAACGATAGAAGGAAGAACCGTTTTAATCAAGGAGATAAAATAAAAGCCAAAGGATGTTGTAGCATCCCCTGGCTAATTTCATTCAAATAATTGGGTTACGCCTGAGAAACTTAACCCAACAGTTTTAAACGTTAATTACAAAATTATGAAAAAAAACCGGAAGTGGTATGCACTTTTGTGTACGCTAAGTATGCCACGAAAACTACTGTTGATTATGAGAAATAGTTTTATTCTGTTATTTGCAATCTTGCTTCAGATCTCAGCGACGGGACTTGCACACAAAGTTGTGATCAAAAAGAATAAACTCCCTTATGAGCAATTATTTAATGAGATTGAAGCACAAACAGGTATTGCTACTTTGCTCAGTAATCGTGAAATCGATTTAAATGATCAGATTATTATTGAAAGTGAGGATTATGAATTGAAAGAATTACTAAAAGTAGTTACAAAAGACACCGAATTAACCTTTGAATTAATTGATGATTACATTATTATAAGGCCGTTAAAGCCAGAGGAAAAAGTAACCGTTCAGGAAACAGGGCAGGATGAAAAGAAAATTACTATCACCGGAACCGTTAAAGATGAAAAAGGAGAACCTCTTCCATTTGTTGCCGTTCGGGTTAAAGATACTACAATTGGAAGTGTGACAACAATTGATGGTAAATATCAATTGGAAGTGCCTGATCAGGATGGTTTAATATTGGAGGTTTCGAGTTTGGGCTATACCACACTTGAATTTGCGACTCAAGGGCGCACGGAAATAGATTTTGTTTTAGTTGAAGATATTAAAGGCCTGGGAGAAGTGGTTGTGACGGGCTATCAGAAACTATCTCAGGAGCGTTCAGCGGGTTCTTTTGGAAAGGTAGGAAGCGTAGAAATTGCCAGACGAAGTAACCTGGATATTACAAACACCATTGAAGGGATGGTACCCGGTGTTTTAGTCAATGATGATAATACGATCAGTATCCGAGGGAAGAGTACAATTAATGCAATTAGTGAGCCACTGATTGTGGTCGATGGTTTTCCAACCAACCGGGGCATTAACGACATTGATGTTAACGACATTGGTTCCATTACTTTTCTGAAAGATGCTGCAGCAGCATCAATCTGGGGTGTTCGAGCCGCTAACGGTGTTATTGTAATTGAAACACGGCGTGAAGGCATTACCGGAGGGGATGTTAAAGTAGATGTTTCAAGTGTGGTATCTGTTAGTAGTGCACCTGATATTAACGACTTGCCGTTTGCTTCCAACAGTGCTTTTATGGAATATGAAAAGTTCAGGGTTGATAACAACATGGTTGATTTAGTGAGTATACCTAAACAAGCACAATCTCAATTTACAGCCGCTTACCTGGCTGACCCTGTTGCTGCGGAACAATTGGCTAAGCAATTGGCAGGTATTAATGCCTATGACGAGTTTGACGACCTTTTTATGCGCCCCATGATCAAGCAAAATTATTCCGTTATGCTGCGCAGTAAGGGCGAAAAGTCACAATCAAAAGCATCTTTTAGTATCGACGATGCTACCTCTCATTTTAAGGGGGATAAACAGACTAAATATATTGCCGATTTGTATAACAACTACAGTTTAAGCAAGAAGTTAAGCGTGAATTTAGGACTGAATTTCACTTATAATGAAGATAAGAATAATGGTTTAACGTATGCACATTTGCTTGATCTGCCGCGCTATCAGTCTATTTTGGATGAAAATGGCAATTATATTGCACAACCTTTTGGCTATGATCAAAAAACGAAAGAAGACCTGGTTGCACTTGGCTATCCTTATAACTGGGATTATAACCTGAAACAGGAATATGATAATAAAGATAATACAGCCATAACAAAGCATGTGGTGGGGCTCGCCAAAATTAATTATGAAATAATTGATGGTTTAGATGCCAGCCTAGGGTATAATTACGAGTGGACAAGCATAAAAGATGATAAACATTATAATGAATCAACTTATTACACCAGGGACTTGATCAACTCATCAACCACTTTAGATAATGGCACTCCTGTTATAGGGATTCCTGAAGGAGGGATATTAAACCAGACCGAATATTCGCGAGCCAGTTATACGGTACGCGGTTTGCTCAACTATAACAGCATGATAGCTGACAAGCATTATATAGTTGCACTGGCCGGTACAGAGGTGCGCGAAGTAACAGGCAATACCAATAATCGACTTTACTATGGTTACGATGGTCAAACCTTACAAACAGCCAGGACAAACTATGAAAGTAAATACACAGATATCAGGGGAAATCAGAAGTTCATAAATCCGGGTATTGGTTTTTCAGAAATACTAAACCGTTACGTATCCTATTTTACCAATGTTGGCTATACCTACGATGAACGTTATTCAATAAATGCCAGTGCCCGTTTAGATAAAACAAATTTATTTGGGAAGAATGATAAGTATAATAATGTATGGCTATGGTCTGTTGGTGCTTTATGGAATATCCACAATGAGCATTTTTTCAGGAGTGAGGCCGTAAACAGACTTAGTCTGAGAGCCAGTTACGGTTTTAATGGTAATGTTGATGAATCAACCAGCCCTTTTTTGGTTGCAGAAATTGCTCAAAGTAATACCACTGGTTTGCCATATGCATTTATTCAAAATCCGGCTAACCCGCTTTTGCGCTGGGAAAAAACAGGGGTAACAAATATAGGTGTTGATTTTGGTTTGTTTAACGGCCGCTTAAACGGAACGGTCGATTATTATTACAGAGACAGTAAAGATTTATTGGGAAATACCACCATTAACGGAACTTACGGATTTGACAGAGCATTCGTAAACTATGCCAGCCTCATCAACAAAGGAATTGAATTGAGTTTGAGTGGACGCATCATAAATACTGATTTTAAATGGGATGCTACATTTAACTATAGCCATAATAAAAATGAAGTAACAGAAGTTGATACACCATTAAAGACTGCCGCATCATATTTGCAGGGTACTCCTTTGGTTGGAAAACCACTGGATCATTTATATGCCTACCGTTGGGCTGGTTTATCAACTACCGGACAACCACAGGTTTATGACGAAAATGACGAAGTAACAGGTTATACACAAGAGGTATCGTCTGTCGATGCATTAGAATACATGGGAACAACTATACCAAAACATTTTGGTGGTTTCTTAAATAACTTCTCGTATAAGAATTTTGAATTATTAAGCACAGTTACCTATAATCTAGGGCATAAATTCAGGGTGCCAACTATTCAATATAGCAATTCATTGTTTGAAGGAGGTGCTTACATACATGAAGATTGGACCAGAAGGTGGCAGGAATCAGGAGATGAAAATATAACATCCATTGCGGCGGCACCAACCGATTTAAACGGATTGACCATATATGACAGGTATATGGCAAACTCAGATAACCGGGTACAGACTGCTTCGGTCATTCGCCTAGCTGAGTTGCAATTGAATTATCTGGTACCACAGAAGGTTTTGGCAAGCACATTTATAAACAATATGGTAGTTGGCTTCAAAGCGCGTAACCTGGCAACCATTACCTTTAATGATGCAGGCCTTGATCCGGATTATCTGGTAACAGGAAGTAGTGTATCATTCGCTCCAACGCCTGAATTTTCTTTTATCCTGAAAGCATCATTTTAAACCTTAAAAAGAAAGTACAATGTGTAAGTATAAATATTTAGTCATACTAATTTGTTTGAGCTTAACAGCTTGCGAAAACTACCTGGATGTTGTGCCAAAAGGGAAAGTGATTCCAACGGCGCTGAATGATTATCGATTAATGCTTGATCAAACGGAATATAATGGAGGTTCTTCAGGTTTAATCGATTGTTACTTGTCTGATATATTTCTGGGTAATGATATCACTGTAACACCATTTTCCGAAGCGATGTATCGCGAAGCAGAATTAAACATGCTGATGTTTAAAGAGCATGTTTATCTCGAAGACCAAACAGATGGTGATTGGAGTGGCCTGTATAATCAAATTTATATTGCCAATGTGGTGATTGAACAGGTAATGGATGCTGCTGATGGCACCTTGGAGGAAAGGGAAAGCCTGAGAGCAGAAGCTTATGTGCACCGCGCCTTTGCTTATTGGGCATTGGTTAACCTGTATGCGAAACATTACAATGCAGCCACGGCTGATGAAGATTTAGGAGTACCATTGCGTTTAGGTATTGATTTTGAAGAAAGCCTGAAACGGGCCAGCGTTCAAGGCGTATACAATCAAATCCTTGCCGACCTGAACAATGCGGTTGATAAATTACCTGAAACACCAGAGTTAAACATCAACTACAGGCCTACAAATGCAGCTGCCTTAGGCTTATTGGCCCGTGTTCACCTATACATGAATAATGTAGATGAGGCTGCTAATTTTGCAACACAAGCTTTGGCTTTACATAACGAACTAATTGACTTTAATACCTTGGGTACGAGTCCTATTATTCCCATATTATTGCACTACCCTGTCACTTTAGAGAATAAAGAAGTCGTGTTTAATAAAGTTGTGGGCAGTGGCAATTCGATGTTTTATATACACCCTGATCTGGTTAATTTATATGACGCGGCTAATGATTTGCGTTATCAGACCAACTGCCTGCCTGATTGGGTTTTTGGTGCGAACTACGGATTTGTTATTGCCAAATTTTTTGGAGGACAGCCTACGGTTGGTATCAACACACCGGAATTGCACCTGATACTGGCTGAATGTTATGCCCGTAAAGGAGGATCTGCTAATATTGGTTTAGCCATGGGTCACCTTAATACTTTACGCAAAAAACGTTATGCAACAGGAGCTGATTATGAGTTAAATGCTACAGATGACCAAACCGCTCTCAGATTGGTTAAGGAGGAGAGAAGACGTGAGTTGTGTTTTAATGGTCAGCGCTTATTTGATATTAAACGTTTCAATTTACTGGATGGGGATAATATTGGAGTTTCTCGTACTATTTCAGGTGAAGAGTATACGATAGAGGCATCTAGTCCTTATTTTATAATGCCAATTGCGCGCTTATACATCGATTTAAATAATGAGATAGAGCAGAATGAACGTTAGCAGGTAGAACTGTCATACAGTTTAGTATCAGAACTTGTATGTATTGTAAGAGACTGGAAAAGAGTTTTTTGCATTGTGTATGGATGTGAGAATCGTTCAGCCCATCCATTAATATGAAGCATGGGCAAGCGATAGCTTTACTGAATTTTCAATAATACAATAAAAATCAACAAATGAAACTAGTATTAAAAGGATTGCTGATCCTGTTTGTGACCATGACTTGCTCATGCACAAACCTGACAGGAAAAGAAAATATCAAGGGAAAAGTGTATAATATGGGTGATGATAAAGCCGTATTGCTTTTTCAGGGAACACCTGTTTCAGATACAGTTAAAGTGAAAAATGGTGTTTTTGCATTTAATGTACCAAATCTAAAATCAAATAAATATCTTATCTATTTTATTAATAATGAGGTGTATTTACCGGGAATACTTGATAACAATCAAATTGAAATAGTTGCCGATTTGAAACATGTGGCATACGATCATCTGCAAAAAGTCCAGATTTATGGCACCAATTATAATTACTATTTGCGGCGTTATGAGGCTACATTAGATTCATTGATGATGCGCTATGATAAAAAGTATCAGGATTTATACTTCAATAATTGTAAACGAACAGAGGTGCCGCTTGATGGGGAGAAATTTCAAAATGCAACGGCTATGATTATGAAGGAGAATCCTAATATGATGACTGAGATTAACGACCTGCGTTATGAATTGATGTGTGAAGCAGCGAACGATTACTTTATAATTGAAGCAATTAAAGGATATAAGAGCTTGTTAACGGCAGAGCAATATGAGCATCTTGTATCATTGGCTCCTGGTTATTTGAAAGAAACCAATAGCGACATGCGCAAACTGATAGGATATTCAGAAAAACAAAGCAAACTGGCCAAAGGAAAGCCTGCTATTGATTTTACCCTGGAGGATATAGATGGTAAGCCCGTTTCTTTAAAAGATTTTAGAGGGAAGATAATCATGCTTGATTTCTGGGCATCATGGTGTGGCCCTTGTCGTGCGGCTTTTCCTCATGTGCGTGAATTGTATAACAAATATAAGGATAAAGGTTTCGTCATAATTGGTGTTTCGGTTGATCGCAATGCTGATAAATGGGTCGCTGCCAGTAATGAGGAAAATATAAGCTGGATTAACCTGATTGACAATAAAAAGGAGAAGGTAGCTTCTAAATACCTGGCTGATGCTATTCCAACAGTTGTACTGATCAACCAAAAGGGAGAGATTGTTTACCGTTCAAATGATCCGTCAGGTATTGATGCCGAGTTGGAAAAGCTTCTGGAATAAGCAAAAGTAATTAGTTATAAATGGGAAATGTTCTTGATAAAGTATAGGATTAAAATCCGTTTTATATCCTAATACATAAATCTTGATACTAAAAAAACAAAAAATGAAAGAACTATTAATATTAGCCATAACCTGTTTTTCGGTTATGGGAATCAATGCACAAAAATTTACTTTAGAGGCAAACGTCCGCGGTATAGGTGATGATACAGTAATATTGTATCACTGGGGAGAACAAGTTGGTGAGCCGGTTAAAGTAAAGAATGATCGTTTCACACTTAAGCAGGAGTCGTTAAAAACGGATAACTACGTCATGAAGTTTGTTAACAATAACTACTACCTGCCAATTGAGTTGGAAGAGGGAGAGTTAAAGTTAGAAGCTTCGGTTGATTATGAAAGGGGAGGATATATTCTTGACTTTGTTGTTATCGGCTCGGAAACATATGATTTAATTCACGAATTTGCCGGACTATATACTAAAATGGTGAAAAACAACTGGCCTAAAGAGGATGCTGATAAGTACTTAGAATCGTTACTACTAAACAAAGATAAGCGTCTTGGTGACAGAGCTGATCAACTTTGGAACGATGTACAGAATGCGCATCCCGAGATGGAAACTGAATTTAATGTTATTGCTGCTAAATGGATGATCGAGCATGCTGACAAGTATGCCGTTATAAATGTATTTGGTAGCATGGTGCATAAGATAAGTATTGAGCTTCA